>JABIFK010000114.1 GCA_018650745.1 Candidatus Latescibacterota bacterium
ATCGGACAGGTGTTCTTGGGCTTCTTCAATAAATAATTGGAGAGTTTCATCATCTTCAAATGCCATCTTATCCACTCCTGGGGAAGAGATTACACCATATATGCGATACACAACACTGACAAATGCAAAATGTATGCCGTAAAAAAAACAAATGTTCCAAATAGCATGTAAAGTATCGGTAACTATTATACAAAACTTTAACTTAAAAAAAAGTTGTACACTTAAATGTGTGACCTGAATATGACAAACAATTGACGTGAATATTACTTTTTAATCCACGCGCTTTAATTGGTGTAAAAGTTCCAACACGTGATCGTCATATCCACCAACATAAAAAAAAGAACGATTTATTTAAAAATCGTTCAATACCACCAAAATGGCCTTTCTATAATTCGTTCACGCATTTATTAGGCTTATCTCCTTCAATTGCGAAGACAGTACAAGACATCTTTTATCCATTATTGTCTTAAATCCCATTCGCTCATCAAGCTCACGTTTTTTCTGTATTGCGTTGTTGCGCTGCCCGCATACGTGCTTTATTTGCAGCATCTTTGGAACTGCGCTGATATGATATATTAATCTCGCGAAAAAAGGTCTTAAATGGGTTAAAGATTTCTCGTTGAAGTTGATCGCGTTTTTGCCGAATGGCCAAACGACCGCTGGCTGAGTTGATATTGCCCAACTCATCCAAATGTAAGCTCTCAATTTGCCCACGTTCACTTTCCCACCACGAAAGCATTTCTTGGCATGAATCACGAAAAATTTTCAATTCGGGCACACGCAAGCTTTCAATCCTGTCTTTCAATACTTCAGCCGCATGCTTAACTTCCTCGTCATCACACTTCACCAATAAATCTTCTGCTTTTTGGTCCGAATCAACCATGGCACCATTTTCTGCATTGGCTTTCTTTTGCGCTTTTTGATGCAATTCATAAACCGACTGATCAATATCTTTGATAATAGCCTGCATATCTACCAATGCCGCTTCGTGCAGTTTGGTCAATAACTTGCCTGCTCGACTGGGATTGCGTGCATATTGACCCTTATCAATTTGCGTCCGTCGCACAATTTGTTTTGTCAATTGTGACAAAATTTGAAGTTGAGAAAGCTGTTCTGGATCCAATATCTTAAATCGCCGCTTAATAAAACGCTTGGCTTCCTCGCGTTCTTCAGCCGACAATATCAACAATATGTTCTTGCTTTTTTGCATTGCAGTGTCTTTCGATTGTCTTTATCATGTAATGTTTGTATAACGCCCAAAATATAGTGCACTTTTGAGAATGTCAAAGACCTTTCTAAACATTTTATATAGAGCATCACATGGCCGAAACACTTGAAGCACCAGCAGAAGAAGAAAAACCCAAAATACTTGTTTTGGCACAACGCGAAATAACCGATCAAAATTTTGCCCAAGTTTTACTCGAAAAGATAGGTGGGTTTCGTGTTGCCCTTGCTCGATCTGCCGATGACGTCATCCATCGTTTACAACTTGGCCCTGATCTTATTCTCATAGACCCTCATATAGAGGGAAATTTTATGCGTGCAATGGAACTGTTACGACGCATGCCCAAACTCAATCATGTAGGCATTGCCGTACTCAGTGGTGATCAAACAGGCGTTAAAAAATGCGTAGGAAAGGGCTTTAATGGCTACATTCTAAAGCCCTACACCCCCGAACTCTTATTGTCCAGTGTTTGGAAGATTCTCGACTCTGTTCCACCATTGCCCAAAGATGGCGGCCCAGCAAACTTAGATATTGAAATTGATAAAATTGAGGGTCTGCCCACACTGCCAACCGTCTATGCACAAGTAGAAGAACTCTGTAAAAACCCCGATGTAGATGCCGATGAACTGGCCAAAGTGATAGAGACAGATCCCTCGATTACAATGAAAATGCTCAAATTGTCTAATTCTGCATTTTTTGGGTTTAACCGCGAAATTAAATCGATTCGTGATGCTGTTGCACTTTTGGGCAATGTGACTGTTCAAAATGCAGTTTTGAGCATTTCGATATTTGAAGCCTTAAAAGACCAAGATCAAAGTGCGGGTTTGGACAAAAAAGAGTTTTGGAAACATTCTGCCTCTGTAGGTTCCATCGTGCGTTTTATTACAAATAAAATGAAAATTGACCGTGAAGAGTCTTTTACATCAGGTATTTTGCACGACATTGGCAAAGTTATTCTCGATGGGTTATTTGCCGAATTTTATGCAGGAGTCATCAAAACAGTTAAAGAGAAGAAACAACACATATTACAAGCCGAAGAGCTCGCATTGGGCCTGACGCACAACAAATTAGGACAAGAACTTGCCGAAAGTTGGGGGCTTCCACCTCGCTTAATAGAAGCCATCTCTTATCACCACAACCCCAAAAGGGCAGAACTTGATAGCGAGCTTGTAAGCTTGGTACATATCGCAGACGCCATTGCGCGCAACCTAGACTCAGGTTCAGGTGGTGATCCTTATGTGCCCTGTATTCAAAAGTTTGCCCTTGAACAATTGGCCATTTCGGCAGAAGATATTATAGAGTGGGAAGAGGATATCCTTAAAGCCTTAGACAAAGACATGGCCTTTTTATCTGCTATTGCATAAAAAAGGCGTTGGTTTATGTTACCCAACGCCTTTTTGTTTACACTTATTCGTGTGACTTATCCCAGATGGGTTTTACTTTTTCAACCACATCGGCATCTGTCGGACACGTATTAATAATTTCAGTAAAATCTTCTGCTGCTACTCCAAGTTCCTCCAGGAACTTTTTGTCTGCGCCTCACGGGTAAATATAATCACCAATAGTACCGCGCAAATGGGCTCTGGCCTTATCTGTAATGCGCGGCAACCAAGGCATGCCCCCCATTGTCAATTGGCGGCTACGAGGCCGAAAATCGACAGCTGGACTCAGTTGATCCATGAACATCACCTCCTTTAATCGAGTAATTTTCTCAACACAAAAATGACCCTTTTAAGTTCAGATGTCAAGAACGAAAGTGATATGATAAACGTGCAAAATACAAAGCATAACCTACGCGTTGCTCGTTGGACATTTGTTTTACTGATGACTTGGGCCATCGGCCAGCAAACCATTCATGCCCAAACCTATCAAGAAGCACCCGAATTGGCTAAGCGTGTTCAAAGTGGCGAACTGCCCCCTGTGAACCAACGCCTCCCCGACGAACCCCTCGTTCTTGAACCCTATGAAGAAATTGGACAATATGGAGGTACCTGGAACCGGATGATGAAAGGCACCAGTGATTTTCATGCCTTTGGGCGATGTGTTTACGAACAAATGCTACGCTGGGCCCCCGATCCCAAAGACGGCATTTTGCCAGGCCTTGTCAAAGAATGGGCATTTACAGAAGATGGCAAAGTACTCACCCTTACCCTTCGCAAAGGTCTGAAATGGTCTGATGGTCATCCATTTTCAACAGATGACATTCTCTTTTGGTGGGAAAAAATCGCCCAAGACCCAAATCTAACACCCGGCATCCCCAGAGAATGGAGCCCGGGTGGCACACCCATGGAACTCATAAAAATTGATGCCATCACCGTTCAATTGCGCTTTGCCAAACCGTATCCAATGGCATTGCAATACTTGGCATTTAAAGGCAACCAATGGCCCTTGGTTTTTGAACGCGCTGGTTTTTTTGCCCCCAAACACTATCTCGAAAAATATTTGCCCAAAGGCGATGCAGAAGATCTCGAAAATTTAAACATGGCCTCTTATGGCACCTTTGAAGAAAAAGCCAACGACTTTAATACAGAGCGTCCTGTTATTTCAGCATGGCGTATCTCCGAGTGGGAACCCGGTGATCACCTCACCGCCGAACGCAACCCCTATTATTGGAAAGTCGACACGGCAGGCAACCAACTGCCTTACCTCGACAAAGTTGAAGTAGAAATCTTTCTCAATCAAGAAATGCTCAACTTTAGAGCTGTCAGTGGCATATTGCAAATGCAACTTCGACACTTTAGTGTTCAAGACGTTGACCTACTACGAGAGTTTGCAAAAAAACGTGATTACCGTGTCATCGAATATGAAGGCACCAGCAGAGACGCCGTCATGCTGAATTTGCAATATCTTTCAGATTCGACCTTGCGCGAAATCTTCCAAGACAGCAGATTCCGCATAGCACTATCCGTGGCCATTAATCGTGAAATGATTTGCAAACTCTGCTTTCGTGGCCTCATAAAACCTGCCGAAATTGGTCTTTTTGAATCCTCTCCAGACTTTGTCGACGTACCCAACTTAACAAACAATTGGACATATGATGTAGACCGAGCCAATAGGCTTCTCGATGAAATGGGGCTAAAAAATCGTGATTCCGAAGGATATCGCACCAAACCCAGTGGTGAACCCCTTAGTCTCATACTCGAATCCAGTTCAACTGTGCGCTCCAGTATGGATATGCTTGAGATTGTGCGCGCAAATTGGGAATCCATAGGCATTCGCACCACACTCAAACCCGAAGAACGCACCCTGTATTTTCAACGCGTCACCAAAAACGGCGAACATATGATAGGCCACTGGGGATATGAATGTGTCTTTCCCACCGTCAGCTCAAACCGCTGGTTTGGTACCAGCTTATGGGACGAGTGGGGACATCATTGGGCACAGTGGTATTTAAGCAACGGCGCAAAAGGGATTGAACCGCCACCAGAAGTAAAAAGGCTTCAACAAATAGAAGAAATTTTGCAAGTCACCGTTGATAAAGACAAACGCGCCGAGTTATGGGCAGAAGTCATCCAAGAACACGCCGAAAATCTGTGGATCATTCCCCTTACAGAACGAGGCATCGGCATTGGTGTATTGGCCAATAATTTTAGAAACGTGCCCGAAAAGGCTGTTAGCAGTTGGATCATTATGACCCCCGGCAATTTGAACCCAGAAACTTTTTTTATTAAAAAATAGAACCGGTTAGCAAATCCCCGGTCAAACAATCCGGGGGGCTTGACCAGAGGCTTGCAGACCTGCAGCCTGTGACCGATTTTTCGCATTTGCCTGTTTTTAGGAGTTTTTATGCTCACCTACATCATCCGTCGCCTCATTCGCATGATCCCTACCTTAATCGCTATTTCGGTAATGGTCTTTGTGATCATTCAATTGCCACCTGGTGACTTCTTTGACTCATTGCAAGCCCAATTGGCCGAAAGCGACTCTCAAGCCGATCAAGAAGTCTTTGAGGCATTGCGTCGCCAATACAACTTAGACAAGCCCTTATGGCAGCAATATGTATACTGGATCACGGGCTGCTTGCAAGGCGACTTTGGTTATTCATTTGAATGGCGTCGCCCCGTATCAGAGCTCATTGCCGAACGGTTAGGCCTTACCTTTTTAATGGCATCGGGCGCACTCATATTTATGTGGTTTATTGCTTTGCCCATTGGCATTTATTCAGCACGCAACCGATATTCATTTGGCGATTATTTTTGGACTTTTATGGCCTTTATCGGTTTGTGCGTTCCAGGTTTCATCATTGCACTTGTAGCCATGTATATGTCCGTTTTTTGGTTTGGTGGCAGTGCCGGTGGACTCTTTTCGCCAGAGTTCAAATATGCCACTTGGAGCTTGGCCAAAGTCTGGGATTTGCTGATGCATTTATGGGTTCCTGTCGTTGTTATTGGTGCAGCAGGTACAGCCGGTCTCATGCGTATTATGCGTACCAGCATGCTGGATGTGCTCGACGAGCAATACATCACAACCGCGCGTGCCAAAGGTTTGGCCGAACGTTGGGTCATTTACAAATATGCTGTTCGCGTCGCCATCAACCCAATGATCAGCATCTTAGGTCTTCAACTCCCCCAATTGGTATCTGGATCTATCATTGTGGCAATCGTTTTAGGCTTGCCAACCACAGGCCCACTTTTCTTCCGAGCACTGGAAACACAAGACATGTATTTGGCAGGTACTTTTTTGATGCTGCTGGCAATTTTGTTACTCTTGGGTAATCTCGTAGCCGACGTGCTCTTGGCTTGGGCTGATCCACGCATTCGCTTGGAATAAAAAATCCAAGGTAAATCGTATTCTTATAGCATTTTTAATTGGGCAGGTTTATATGGCAGAAGCAATACAATCGCCAGAATCCACAGATAATATAGATGACTCTGAACGCATATATACTGCAGGTCAATGGCATCTGGCCTGGCGAAAATTTAAACAAAATAAATTGGCGCTTATTTCTGGTGGCATTCTCGGCATCATGTATCTGTGCACGCTTTTATCAGGTTTTATTGCCCCATATGAAGCCGACCATAGATTTGGAGGCCGCGACTTTGTGTCACCACAATCCATTCGCTTTTTTTCTGATGAAGGATTCCATTTTAGACCATTTGTATATGGATTAACCATTGCTTTCGACCCGCTCTCTGGTCGAAAGATTTATCAGGAAGATCACAACCGCCGGTATCCTATTTACCTTTTTGAAACAGGTGACACCCATTCCTTTTTGGGCTTTAACACTCAGCTTCACCTGTTTGGCATTCGCGGGCAAAACACAGAAGGTATATTCATTTTTGGCACAGATCGCCAAGGGCGGGATCTTTTTTCACGCGTCTTTTATGGTGCACGCGTCAGCCTCACCATTGGGTTGATTGGTGTCTTCATCAGTATTATTTTAGGCAGTGTCTTAGGGGTTGTTTCGGGTTACTTTGGTGGGTGGATTGATGAACTGTTACAAAGACTCATAGAAATCTTACGCGCCTTTCCCCAAATTCCACTTTGGATGGCCCTCTCGGCTGCCATCCCTGCCGATATAGACCAGCTCAAGACATATTTTCTCATCACGCTGATCCTCTCTTTTCTCGGCTGGACGTCTTTAGCCCGTCAGATTCGTGGCCGTATGTTATCGTTGCGCAATGAAGAATTTGTCATCAGTGCACTGTTGATGGGCGCGAGCCATACCCGTATCATCTTTCGCCATCTGATTCCTGCCGTGCTGGGCCACATCATTGTTATTGGCACCATCGCCGTGCCACAAATGATCTTGGCAGAAAGCGCACTTTCATTCCTCAACCTGGGTATTCGGCCTCCCATGACAAGTTGGGGCGTCTTACTTCAAGATGGTCGCAGCCTCACCACGCTCTATTATTACCAATGGCTCCTCATACCAGCCAGCTTCATCGTTGTTGCAGTGCTCTGCTTCAACTTTCTCGGTGACGGCCTCAGAGATGCTGTAGATCCTTATTCAAAATAAAGCGTTGATCTGATAGCATAAAAAAGGCAGCTATGGTACAATCCCAATGTCGTGATTGTACCATAGCTGCCTTTTGTCGTTTCACTTCTACATTTATATTTTTGTTTTCTTTTTACCTTTGAAACGTCGTCACCATCGAATCACTATACTTCTTCTGTCGCAAAATTTCCAAATCTCCCACCGGCTCATCCATTGCAACCCGCATATCATGTTGTACGACCACACGCGCACTTTCCGCCAAAATACCAATGGCAACTACCCGCTTCAAAAAAGCGCCGGCCATAGGCTCACCATCAAATTTCTCGTGATAAGGCGGATCTAAATACACCAGGTCAAACTTCATACCCTCTTTCACAAACTCAGATACCAATCGCTCTGCCGGGCGGTTATAAAGCCGAATCTCATCCTGTAACTTCCATTCCCGCAAAATCTGACGAATAAACATATGCCGACGCCGGTCTTTCTCATTCATGACCACAACTGCGCCCCGGCTGTAAGCCTCCAACCCCATTTGCCCCGAGCACGAAAACAAATCCAAAAAGTGTAACCCGTTTACATCGCCCAATGAAGAAAAGACAGCTTCCTTCATCATACCCGAAGTCACCCGTGCATTGCCCTGACGCTTGTTGTTAAAGGCCAGATGCCGCCCGCCTAAGATACCACTCACAATACGCATGACACACTCCAAAAAAGAAAGCAGCCGGTAAAAAGTCTACCCACTGCTTTCTTTATATATTTTGAATTCTACGATTAGGCTTACTTCCCGTATCTGAACCGCACTTCACGATCAACACTCTTTCCTGTCACCAAGTCTGTAATCGTCACCTCAAGTGCATTCACGCCAGGTTTTGCTTTACTGAGAACAATCTCAACATATTCATGCTGATCAATATCACGCCCAACTTGCTCATTTGTAATCGAAACCTGTGCTTTGCTCGATTTAAAAATGGTTCTCAAACCAGACGTTACTGCACCAAAAACCCCTACAGAAGGCATTGCACTTGATCTCACCTTATACTCAGTTTTATAACGTGTTTGCCCAAATGAGTCACGCGTGAGATTGTAAATTTCGAAATAGGCAAAAACGTTTTGTGTTTCTGCATAACTTCGTGTAGGCATAGGAATGATCCACACATCTTCCTTCTTAAACTTTGTGGCACCCGTATCTGAAATTGTCGACGCCAATTGAAGGTCGCTGATTTGTAATTCGGCAGGCCGATAATCGTCAATGTTTAAATCTTGCCGATAAATACCCGTTCGCCCAGAAATCAGATCTTTCATCTGAACCTGAACTTCATAAGCCCCTGGGGGCACTTGAGTAGACAACAATTCAGGCACAAATGCGCCTTTGGTTTTATCTAAAGCACTGTTGCTTTGATAGAAAAATTCTTCAGCTGCACGATATATTGTCGTGTGTCCTTCATCGGCAAAAGCCACAGCCAACTGCACGTGGATAAAACTGGAATCGGCCGTTTCAACAGCTTCAACCTGCTCGGGTGGAATACCATAATAAATCTCAACCTGGGTTTGGCCATCACCGCCACGAAATTCAGCGAGATCATAATAAAAATTCAAAACATCCCCCGGCAAACCAGGACGATAAAAATCTGGGGTTCGAGACACTGCTGACTGATAAAGCACATCAGGTGTATGCTCTACCATGCGCGTAATATAAGAAATGGCCTCGGCATCTTCAAAAGTAGCCTCTGGCAAAGGCGCAAAATCATATCGCCCATTACCCATCTCATCGGTAAACGTAATTTCCATACCGCCGTTTAATTGCACAAAAGTCCACGTTTCCCAAGGCACCGTATCAATTTCATTATCAATCGTAACAGGTGCATAACCACCAAATTGCAAACGCGTATTCATGCGCCCCGACTGATCATCCAAACGACTGGAAATGCTACCATCAATTGAAAAAGGGTCACGCTCAAAGCCCAGTCGATAACCTTCTCCTTCACCCCCTTCTTCCGCATCTATCTCGCCTAATTGCTCATCAAGAGCACCACCAATATCGTCAGATGCAGAAAAGTCGGTGTTATCATCAGGCGTATTGGGATCAAACAAAGAGCCTTTTTGCTGACGATTTGTACGTATAGGAAACACCGGGCCAGTAAAGGTCAAAAAAGCTGCCTCTGCGCCATAAATATCAACGGCCATTCGCATACGCACAGTTTCTACTTCAGGGCTTTGTACGAAATTAAGGTCTGTCGATCGCGAACGATAATCGGGTTCACCATATCGAATATAAACCGTACCCCGTTTGTCCCAGGGATATACATTAGACGAGAAAAATGTGCGCGCATACCAAACACGACGATAGTGTTCGATCACCCGTTCATTAATTTTGGTCAAAATATCGGGGTCACGACGCGCCCAAAATTGCTCGCGATAAGCCAGCTTCTCTGGCCCCACCAAGGTTTCATACTCTGCCAATTCAAGATCAGAAGCGATATAAGATATTTGAGTATAGTGTTGACGCTCACTACCCTCGATATTTTGCAAAAAGCGCTCAAAGAATTCCAAAGCTTTTTGGGGTTCATCATTGTAAAAATGACCTTGAGAAACAATAGGCAACAATTGAACAATTTCGGGATGATTTTGAATATAAGGTGAAATATGCGTTACAATTTGACCGTATTCCTTGGCTTGTATAGCTGCCAAGCCAAAATAATACAAACCTTCAGGGTTATCGGGTTCTAACTCGACATACTTGGCATAATAAGACAATGCACGTGTATGATCTTCTTCAAAGCGTTCATAAACCTCGCCCAATAACCGATAAGCAGGCCCATAGCTGGGATTAATTTTAGTGGCACGTTTGGCCTCGGCAATAGCACGCCTAAAGTTGTATAAAGATTCAATACCACGCGTGGGTTTTTCGGCATAGGTAAGCCCCAGCCCAACATAGGCTTCAACCTTGCCTTTATCCAATTTTTTTGCCTGGTGAAATGCCGCTTCTGCTTCTTTAAAATCATCTCGTTTAAGCAACACATATCCCAACCGAGTATGCAGATGCGCATCGTCAGGGAAATCTACAACCAACGATTTAAATGTTTCTAAAGATTCATTGATTTCACCTGCCTTAAATTGACGCTCGCCCAAAGCCAACATAGTATTTCTATAAGCCAATGTTTTAGGCGGCTCATCAGGCACCACAGCATCTTCTGCTCTTAGTGGAGCAAACATCAACAAACAACCAGCAAGAACAACGCACCAGCCTCTCAAAGAGACACTCATTACAAACTCCTCCCAACAAACATTGGGTAAGATAAAATTCTGTGTTATTTCAACGGGAATTATACCAGACATGAAATCCTTTGTCAATAGATTTCAGGATGTTAGGTAAAATCTCATCCTCTTTTATATCTATAATTAGTGAACGCTTGATGGCCTTCCGAGTTCCTCATTTTACCCCATCGGCTTGACCTTTTTTTATAAATTGCCGTACCTTGAACAAATACACATCAACAGATTGCACCAGGAGCCAAAATGCGTTTAACACCTTTAAAACTTATAATTCATTTTATTCTTTTTATTTTACCTTGTCAGATATCTGCACAAACCCCCAATTGGGCCATGTCGGGTCTATTGGGCACAGTCACTGTTGGGCAGACACAATGGCAACGCCTCAATATGCAGCCCCATATCCGCTTGGGGGCCTTAGAAGCAGTTTTGGACATTGAACTGTTTTTAGATGAAACAGGCAATATCCGAGATTTGGGTTGGGATTTTTCCACGCGTAGAAAAGGCCTTGAAAGCATTTTTAGAAAAATCCATTATGTGCAATATGGTCAATCAACCGATCGCGATCGACGATTGTATTTACGTATAGGGGCCTTAAATTCTATCACACTGGGGTCTGGTTTGCTCATGCGAAATTACCGCAATACGCAAGATGCGCCAGGTATTAAACGCACAGGGCTCGATTTACAACTTAACCACCTTTTCGATCAGCGCTTTACCATTAGAACAATCGTGAGTGATCTCCTTGACATAGATGGCGGTGGCCCCATTGTTGCCAGTCGTATGGTCTTTCATCCTGCAGAACAATGGGATATGGGTGTTACAATTGTTGTAGATACCGACCAACTCAGTGCATTGCCCGATTCAGTGCGCAACAACCACCCACGTGATGCCTATGGTTCTGTGAGCTTAGACATCATCTATCCATTGGTATCAAAACCCAACCTTCAAATTCAGTTCTACGGCGCCATAGCGCGTTCCCTCAACAATGATAGTGGCACAGGTTTAAGTGGCCCAGGTCTCAAAATAGCCTTGGGTGATCTACAGGTTCAAGGCGAATACCGATGGGTCACAGGTCGGTTTCAACCCGGTCACTTTGACGCACTTTACGACTTAAATCGAGCGGTTGTCGATTCTACTACTGGAACGGTTCTCACCCGAGAAACCACTTTACGCAATCAATCTATGCAAGGCTTTTTTGTTGATGCAACTCTGAGACTTGGGCGTTATCTCCAAGGGGGGGGCACCTATCAGTTTTTGACAGGAAATAATGCCGATGCGCAAATATTAGAAGGACGTGCTCAATTATCTCCAGATGCATTGGCACATGTGCCCAAAATAAGCCTTGCCGAAGCCTACTATGAAAAGCGTTTTAACAACTTAAATTTGGGTGGATTCTTTGATGGTACGCCCAATACACGCTTTGGATATCGGTTTGGCCTATCACCGATGCCACAATTGACACTAATTTCTGATGTTGAATTTACATACAAATCCAACGGCCAAGGGGGTTATGAACGCCGGCGCGCGCTAAATATTCAGTCAAGGGTCAATTTTTAGTTCTACTCAAATAACACGATTTTTTGTCCTGTATCTATTAAACGTTTTTATTTGATGAATCAAAGACATAAAAAGTTTAAAAAAATACAAAAGCCTTCCAGTTAAAACTGAAAGGCTTTCTTAATTTATTGTAGCTATGTCGTGGTCGTCTATTCGGTAACGGGAGGTTTCAACGGCACCTCAAAAATAAAGGTACTGCCTTCGCCTTCGACACTCTCCACCCAAATTCTCCCATCATGTGCCTCTATAGCCATTCTACAAAACGTCAACCCCAAACCAGAACCTGTACGTTGACGGGTCTCCACTTGGCCAAATTTTTCAAAAATCTTCTCCTGAAAACCTTCAGGGATGCCATGACCAGTATCTTGCACTTCAACCCGCATCATATCATCTGAATTTGAAGCACTTACAGTGATAACCCCGCCTCGCCCACTGTGCTTAACAGCATTTTGCATCAAATTAGACAACGTGCGATAAATCAAATCACGATCTAAGTTGACGCGTGCCAAATCTTCGGGCAATTCAAAAACCACTTCTTTGTCTTCGGCCTGTGCAGGCACAGAAACTTCACGAACGGCAGGTGAAACAATTTCGACCAGGTCCAAAGTTTCACGTGTCAGCATCAATTTGCCCTCTTCCATCTTAGAAATATCGAGCAAATCTTGTATCATATTGAATAACAAATCACAACTGCGCTGGGCGGCATCTAAACACTCTTGAGTTTCACCCAAATCATCCATACCCACAATCTCAATATTGGCTTTTACCCCAGTAAGCGGATTCTTAAGGTCATGGACAATCATCTGTGTCAAACGTTCTTTGGTATTTTGGAGTTCTTGTAATTCTACATAACTCTTTTCTAAATCATCATGTAGAAATTTAACCCGAATTAAGGATCTGATGCGCGTTAAAAGCTCAACACGGTCGATCGGTTTGGTCAAAAAATCATCGGCACCAGCTTCTATGCCCCTCAATTTGTCATCGCGTTCTTTTAATGCCGTAACCATCACCACCGGAACAAATTGAGTTTTGGGATCATTCTTAAGTGTTTGGCAAACTTCAAAACCATCCATTTGTGGCATCATGACATCCAATAACACAATATCAGGTGGGGTTTCTTTTGCCTGCTCAAGTGCCTCAATACCATTATACGCCGTTACCACATGATATTTTTCTGGAACGAGATAAGCTTCTAGCAGCTCGACATTTTCGGGAATGTCATCAACCACCAAAATTGTTGGCTGATCCATAATTATGAGCTTTCTTTTGAAGGCGACTCTGAAGTCGCATCTAAAAATTGACGAATCGTTTGTGGCAATGAGCGCGTATCAATGGGTTTGGATATATAACCATCACAGCCTGCTTCTCTTGCTTTCTCTTCATCACCACGCATAGCATGGGCCGTGAGTGCAATAATAGGCACATGAGTAGTTGCAGGCGCATCCTTAATAATGCCCGTAACCGTTAAGCCATCTAAACCAGGAAGTTGGATGTCCATGAGTATCAAATCGGGAATATGCGATTCGGCTTCTTGAATAGCTTCCTTACCATTTATGGCTTGACGAACCGTATAACCTTGGGCTTCGAGAATGTCGGAGACCAATTCCATATTCAACGGGTTGTCTTCAACAACCAGTATGGTTTCCCCTGCCATAGATCCCCACAAGTTTAAATCAATATTGGTGTGAACAATTGTTGTAATACACCACAGAGAATTTAGTCTATAAAATCAATAATTGTCAAGTGTTTATTGTTCTTTTATGTTAATACAATTAATCGCATTCATAGTTTGACACCCCTACATCTCCCTTATGAGGTGGCAATGAACATTCCTTTTGGTGATCTCAAGCGTCAATACATTGCCCAAAAGCCCGAAATAGACCAAGCCATCCAAACCGTTCTCAATTCGGGTTGGTTTGTTCTGGGCGAACAAGGACATCGTTTTGAACGTGCCTTTGCTAAATATTGCGGTGCCAAACATGGTATTGGGGTCGGGTCGGGAACAGATGCTTTACACTTAGGCCTTAAGGCCTGTGGTGTTCAGGCAGGAGACGAGGTCATTACTGTAGCACATACAGCCACACCAACCGCTTCAGGCATCTCATTATTGGGTGCCATACCTGTTTTTATAGACATTGACCCCGAAAGTTATACGCTCAACCCAAATTTAATTGAAGCAGCCATAACACCAAAAACAAAAGCTATCCTGCCAGTCCATCTTTATGGACAAGCGGCCGACATGAACGCGATTCTTCACATCGCCCAAAAACACCATTTGCCAGTCGTTGAAGATTGCGCCCAAGCACACGGCACAATATATGGTAACCATAAGGTAGGCACATTAGGAGATGTCGGCTGTTTCAGCTTTTACCCCAGCAAAAACTTAGGGGCACTTGGAGATGCAGGCATAATCATCACCAACCAAGATCACCTTGCCCACCAAGTCCAATTATTGCGAAACTATGGCTCTATCACAAGAGATGTGCACGAAATATTGGGTGCAAACAGTCGCTTAGATGAAATTCAAGCCGCCATTCTAAATGCTAAATTGGGCCAGTTGGATGCGGGCAACAAACGCCGCCAAGAAATAGCCCAACGTTATAGCACATCCATCAAACATTCAGATATCCAACATCCAACGCCAAAAGACTGGGGCACCCATACCTATCATCTCTATGTCATCCAAACATCCAACCGCGATCTCCTGCGTAAACATTTAGAAAAATGCGGTATCAGTACAGGCATTCACTACCCCACTCCCATACATAAACAACCCGCCTATGCCCATTTATCTACGCAACCGCTACCCGTCACCGAACATATCGTCAACCAAATTGTAAGCCTACCGATATTTCCAGAACTCACAGATGCAGAAATTGACCATATAGTACAATCCGTAAATGCATTTCCTGCTTAATTTTGTGTCTGCAAAGCCTAATTGATCCCGAGTAATGGCATTCTCTACAGCCAAGATCAAAACCATATTGGTGAATCGATGGTATCTTTTTTGCCGTTGAGAATCAAAATGGCGAACTGTGCCATTACGCTTTTTTGAGGACCAGCATATATTGTGCGCCTACAAGGAGCCACCAAAGCTGAGGCTCCAATGACCTGAAGATCTTAAGAAGTTTGGGAAAAAAAACAATGTATCGTTTTTGATCTATTTCGATTCCAATGCTTCGAGCAAGTCTGACAAATTGGTTGGGCCAGACAAGAACCGCATCGACATCAAATGGACAGGTACTGACCGCATATCTTGTCAGTGGATTCAACGGATTATGCTCAAAAACCACAAGCCTTCCATTGGGTTTGAGCTGATGCTTTAAATCGACCAAAGTCTTCAAACGATCTTCGGGCAGAATATGATGAAAAACATTGGCGGCTACAATCACGTCATAGCGTCCTTTTGTAGGAAGCTGATCACTGAATCGGACGTTGTCAGCAGGAGCTGATTTTTCACGTGCTATGGCAACCGACTTCTTAGAAATATCAAATCCGACAATTGCAGCATTGGGAAAAACCTTTGCCATCAAAGCAGTTTGTTTTCCAATGCCGCATCCAAAATCCAAAATATCAAAACAGTTGTCTGATTCAACCACCCACCTTCTCAAACAGTTGATCTTGTATTGATCAAAATAATCGTCGGCCTCGCCACATAAGCCCAGACTATCCGTAACAAGCTTCTGATAGTCTTGTGAATAATCGTCAAAATCAACACGGTTTGCCATTGAGGTTATACCAGACATTTTATGGTTTTTGGGGAGGCGTATAGTTTTCTTTTACATAACACCAAGTATCTATGATTTTTTCCTTCAGGCTCTGGAACTTAAAACCAGAAAAAAATGCCATCAACCTAGAACTATCCAATATCACAGAGGTATTGTCAAAAGATCGCCTTGGATGAACCTTGTATTGAAAAGGTTGGTCTATCGTATCAATAAAAACATTAAGTAAGTCCAGAATCGAAACGCCAATTCCTGTACCCAAATTATAAGTCTCTGACGAATCGGTATCATGAAGGGAATGGGTCATAAGCTGTGCAATATCTTCTACATAAATGTAATCACGAAGCGTTTGCCGATCTCCATAAACCTGAATTTCAGATCCTTCCAAGATGTGTTTCATCCATAAGGCAATCACCCCTTGGGGGTTATTCACGGGTTGTCGAGGTCCATATGCATTGCCGATTCGATAGATATCACTGGCAATATTGGCGTGTTCTCTAAAATAGTTTAGAAAGTGTTCTGTGGCCAGCTTTGTAATTCCATAGGGGCTGAAAGGCTGAGGTAATGTGTCTTCGGCAATGCGCCCAGACTGAGGACCGTAAATAGTGCCGCCAGAAGAAGGAAAAATGATTTTTCGAACACCGCACTCTGATGCCAATTCAAAAAACTGGATGGAATCCTTTAAATTCTGTTCGACCTCAATAAACGGATCATTCCAACTTGACGCAGGATTAGTCGTACATATAAAATGGTAAACGATATCCTGATTTTCAAGCACGTGCTTCAAAACATCTCGATTTGCAAATTCTCCCGACACAAAGTTCAGCTTTCCCCTCAAATGTTCCAAATGTTTAGAAACCCTATAAGAGAAGCGATCAAAGACCGTTACAGTGTGCCCCAATCCAACCACTTTATCCACGACATGAGACCCGATGAAACCATCTCCCCCAAGAATGAGAATGTTCACAATTCCTCCTGTTTTGTCGTCTCTGCAACAAAAGCAATGGGCCACCGCTTGGAGACATCATATAACCGAGCAAGATAAGTGCCCATGACACCCATAAAAATAAGCTGCATGGCACCCAAAAAAGAGACCAAAAAAATCAAGGAAGCATATCCGGGCACCTCAAAATTACCCAGAAACAAATTTATGATTACATAACCAGCAAAACCGAGGGCAAAAATAGCTGCTGCAATACCTGTGTAAGTTGCCAAACGCAGTGGGAGATAAGAAAACGATAAAATCCCAGTCATAGCCAGTTGAATATATTTCCGAAACGTGTACCCTGATTCTCCTTGAAATCGCGCATCGCGTTCATATTCAATACCTACTTGTCTAAAACCTGCCCAGGCTCTAATGCCTCGCAAAAATGGGTTTGCTTCCTCCAGTTCGAGCATTGCATTTACGACAGGACGTGACATCGCACAAAAATCACCAGTATCGAGCGGTATATGTATATCAGAAAACCAACTTAAAGTTCTGTAAAAGGCCCTAAAAAGGAATCGCTTGACGATGCCTTCTTTGCGTTTTAGGCGCACACCATAGGCCACATCGGCCTCGGCATAAACCGCCTCAAAAAATTTAGGAAGCGTCTCTGGTGGATCTTGAAGATCATCGTCTATAATAGCAACAAAAGCACCCTTACTCTTACGCAGTCCAATTGTCACGGCTGCTTGATGTCCAAAATTTCTGGATAGTCTAAATCCACGAATAAAGGAATGTAAATTTGAGAGCCGCTTGATTTCCACAAAAGAACCATCTTGGCTGCCATCATCTACAAGCACGAGCTCAAACCTAAGTTGAGCCTTATCCATAGCCGCAGAAACACGTTCAACGAGGCGTTCTAGAATATCTTGAGAACAGTAGACAGGAACAATAATACTGTGTAGAGGAGCAGCCAATGTTTACCTACCGTTTCTAAAACAGAGTTATAGAATATAGCATAATGCGTGACTTTAAATGGCCCACAAAGATTTCCTCAGCTATCTATAATAGGTCATACCCAAAATTCATTATTGCTCCAACGCACTCAGTTGGTGTATTGTTTTTGTATGGCCAGGGTCCATCTTTAAGGCTTTATAATACCAAAAAATAGCTTCTTTATGCGCATCCAACCGTTCGTAACACAAACCGATGGTATAAGGCACCTCAACCGATTCGCCATTCAAGACATGTGCATTTTGGAGTGCCGCTATCGCGTTTTCATAATCTGCCATCATCCACAGCATATCCCCCAGAACTTGCCAAGCTTCCCAAAAGTCGGGCTGAAGCTCTGTTGCTCTAAGCAATGCATCAATGCCTTTTTGATATAAGTCTTTCGCAAAAAAAGCACGCCCGATATTTGCCCACGCAATAACATAATCGGGGCGAACGTCCAATACAAATTGATACAACTCTATTGCTCGATCATAATGTTGATTTTGGTGAAGATGTGTAGCTGCATTTTGGAGAGCAGCTGTTAAATCTTGAGCCAATCCCTCTTTGTTTTTTCCAGCTTGTACGGCTGAAACTATAATCGCTTTGCCCTTTTGGTGCTCATTAGGAGTATCACTCAAAAAGTGGGCCACACCAAGCAACACTTTGATATGGTCATCTTTTGGATAAATTTCAAGGGCATATTGAATTCGGTGCAATATAGGCAGCCCATTACCAAAAGCCAGAATGGCGAATTGAGTATAAAAATTAGGGGGCAAGATATCACGCCCGTGCTCATAGGCCTTTTCGAATAGCGCCAGACCAGTGTCAATTTGACGTGACGCTATATAACTACGCCCCACGAACCA
>JABIFK010000162.1 GCA_018650745.1 Candidatus Latescibacterota bacterium
GATCGTTTTCATGAGTGTTCCTTTTTTGGCTCATACCAAATATTCGATTAAAGGTATTCTTGGAGGATTGTGTGTAACAAGGGCGGTTTGGTGCCAAATTTTTCAATGTATTCGTGATATGTTGGCACAAGGCGTACTTGTACTTTTGTTTCTTGATGTAGGGCAATGTCCGAAAGTTTGTGGTTGAGAAAGGGGTTGGCAAAGCGGTCCAAAACTTGGGTGGCAAACTTTTTGGCATCTTCGACCTGGTTTTCAACGACGGGGCAGAGTTCTTCAAATAGTAGTTCTTTGAGCCAAGCGTGAAGGTCATCACGTTCAACGGCTTCGCGAACGGTTTGAATACCCATCGGTATTGCACGAATGACCAATGATGTGTGGGCACCATTTAAGATGCGTACCTTCCTTAGCGAATAGGGATCAACATTTTTGGTTTGTACAATATCTGGGTGTGTCATAAAACCATCAAGACCATTGGGCGATTCAATGGCCCAAAGTGCATAGGGTTCTGCGGCTGTAAGGAGTTTATCTTGTTCTAATAATGGATGCCTTTCTGGCAAACCGCTGACAATGCGATCCACAAGGCAGTTGCACCAGGTATTTTCTTGTCGAAGCCAATTTTGAAGACCATGATCTAATTCCCATTGCTGAGCTTGTTGTACAATAAGATCAAGCAAGAGGTCTCCGTTGCGGTCAACCAATTCACACGGAAGAATGGTAAGCCCTGATTGTTGGGCTTCAAAACGGGTTTTTAAAATCAGCAGCAGTTTGGCAGGGAAGGAGCTGGGTGCATTTTCTGTATGGCGATCATTTGGATCAAGCGCCAAACCCACTTCGGTGACATTCGAAATGACGTATTTTAGATCGGGAGATTTGGAAAGTTCGAGGATTTTAGCCCAGTCTTTTTGTGCGATGAGGGCGCGGGAGATGCTTTCTACTTTGAGTTGGGTATCTACTTTTTTACCGTTTTCAATACCTCGGGTTAAAACGTGATAGTGCCCATTTTTATCATTTAACATTTGGGCTCGATTGCTGTTGGTCGATTGAACGACAACAATGCGCCCCATATTTTGGCCTTCTTGGTTTGCCAGATGAACAAAAACGTCGGCAAAGGCACGCAAAAAATTTCCTGCGCCAAATTGAAGGATGGTTTCTGGTAGCTGTTGCATAGATACTCTGTTTCTAAAATGTACAGAAAAAATCCCGAGGACCATCCCCAGGATAATAGAGAGATAAATTTAAGGGTCAGACGATGATGTCAATTTTGCCACCTTGTCCGTTGACCTGGCTGGTATTGGCCAATGAGCGTGTGAGCAAGTCGGCTCCCGATGCACTGCCCGAATTGGATGAGGCATTGCCATCTGAAGTGAGTGCACGCGGAGATGTGAGTGGGCGCAAATTCGGTGTGGTTTGTCCAAGTTGAGGGAAATTGGGCGCATGAAGCGTAGAAGCACGAGCTGGCATCGAAAGTTTCTCCTATGTGTTTAAGGGAAAAGTAAAACGATGCACCTAAACATGCAAGTGTGTACTGAAGGCCAAAAGCAGACGATCCTTTTGGCGCCTTTGTTAGTGTTTTTCTCCAAAAACAAGCACGTGCCGGTCACTAATGACTTTTACCACAAGTTCAGATAGATTTGCATCGACGAGTTGTTGTCTGATTTCTTGGGGTTCAAATGCGGCCAAGAGCGAATTATAGAAGTCTCGTTGCAAGATTTTAGGCTCATTTGCAGCGCATTCATTTACGACTTGTTGTGCGTCTTCCTCGCATGTTGGCCGAAAAAGATCCATGATAAAGATTTTTGAACCTGGAGATGTGTACTGAGAAACGGTTTCCCACAATACTTCTGGGTGATGCAGGTGATGTAGAAGGCTGTTACTGACGACTGCGGTATATGGACCTGATGGTATTGGTGCACCCGGAATGAATCCCTCTACAAAAGCAACCCGATCTCGCAATTGGATTTCACCTGTTTTTCGTTCGTTGGCAAGCTTTATCATTTCATTAGAACCGTCTATACCTATGACGGAGGTTTCTGGAAAGCGCGCGGCAAATCGGAAAGTGATATCGCCCGGCCCGCAACCTAAGTCAAGGATTTGCCCCTCCATATCTTCGTTGGGAAAGTTGAGGTCAAAAGCTTCTATGATCTGGTTATGTGCATCTTCAAAGTCGGCGTTCGCGTAGGCTTTTGCCTGCGTCTCATCGTCCATGAGTTCAGGTTCTACGGTTCTTTGCACGAGAATCTCCTTAAAACTGATTAAACCTGTATTACATTGTTACTGCCAGAAAAATGCTCAGATGTTTATAAGAATGGCAATCGTGTTTAAGCCTGTGGCGATTACAGTTTGTGTGCTTCCCAATTTTTATAGGGTAGAGATGTGTGCATTTGGGTAAACCGCCAGTCGCCTTCTTCCCACAAAATAACAGCGCTCCAACGCTCGTTTTCTATACGATAACGGCTTTGGTTTGCCGTACCTTCGCCATTCCAATAAAAGGTAGCCCAAGCCACATCGCCGTGAATGCGTACAAGCGTGTCCTGCCGATCAATTTTTATATCCATCCATTTGTCCATATGACGCTGCCAGGTGCTTACGATGGCGGCTCGTCCTCTTATGAGATTACTCGATCCTGTAAACAGTGCTGTTGCTTGCTCGCAAAATAGATCGGATAAATTGGAGGCAATTCCTGCTGCAATGCTTATTTCAAAGCGATTGAGCAGGTTTTCAATGGCTTGGATATCTGTGTTTGGGCTTTGGGTTGGCATAATTTGTCCATAAGAGTTGTAATAATTTTTGTAACAGGCATAAAAAACTGCACCCCAGTGTATTTGTCAATAGGACAAAAAAAAGAGGCGAGCAAAAAAAATGCTCGCCTCTTTCGACTCTGAGTGCTACGGTGTTAATGGGTTACATCTCAAACGAATTATTTGATTCAGATATGTGGGCATCGGCATCTGTCAATATGTTAGAAACCATGCGGGCTTGCTCATTGGCAACACGCTGTGTTACGTTAATCAATTCGGTTAATTCTCCCAGCTGGTCTGCTACATGGGTGCTAATTTCGGATTGGCCCGAAGTCATTTCTGTGAGGAGGTGGGTACGTTCCTCAACTTCACTCAGATCTTTTTCGATTCGCTCCAATGCGCCTTCTGCTCGGCGTGCAATGCGGTTACTCGATCGTACTTCGCGTTTGTCTTCTTCAAGCAGGGCCAATGCATCTTCTGTTTCAGTGGCAAATGAATCCATTTGTTTTTTGACTTCTTTGTGAACACGTACGGCTTCTCTGCCTATTTTTCTCATCTCGTCAACGACAATCTTCATGCCTTCACCCGTATCACCTACGCGTGTAACTTCTAGGCGCGCCTGTAAGACCAAATTGTCAATGGTATCAGAAAAGTGAGCAATCGTTTGCGTGACGTGTTCGGTGTTTTCTTGGTTTTTCTTCAGACGCTTTATGAGCACAGATGAGGCGTTTGTACGTTCTGCTAACCCGCTCATTTCTTGTGTCAATTCCCAAAGGGATTCTGATCGCTCAGTGACCAAATAGGCAACATTTTGTGTGCGTTGCCGCATTTCTTCTTGACTGTGGTGTAAATTATCACCCTCATTGCACAATGCTTCAACCATAGACATAATGGTGACCAGTCGTTCAGATAAGAGGCTTACGCTGCGCCCAACGAGTGTGGTGCTGCGTGTGAGTTGGCGATCTGCATTTACAAGGCCTTGCGCTAAGGCTTGTTGATGTTCCTGTGATGGATGCACATCTCTTTCAGATACGGGGGTATCTCGTAAGTCTGACTCGGTATCTATTGGTTCAAATCCCGATTCAGACATCACATTTTCAAATTCAACGGGTTCATCATGTAATTCGGGCTCTAATGAGAGGTCCTCATCCATCAAACCTACTTCTTCAACCATTTCTTCAAGTATGCTCTCGTCCAAATCGGGTAATGAATCATCTACTTTGTTCGATTCCAGTCCCAATACTTCCCAAAGCACGACGGGTCCTATATATTCGTCTTCTTCTGATACAATGGCGCTGGCTTGCAGGTGAATTTTATAGGGACCAATGTCATAGGTTGCTTCGTAAGGCATGTTTTCTGGTGATGCAAGCATGGCTTCGGCCGCACCTTGATCGGGAAACAGTTGCGAAATGGATTGCCCTACAAGTGCATCAGCGTTCCAGGTAAGGTATTCCGAAAGTTGGATAAATCCCGTCTCTGAAGTGTCATTTTGATAAGTGATATTGAGTTGATTGTCTGCACAAATAAGACCCATGGGTAATTGATCAGCCAATGCTTTAAAGGTTTGGCTGGCTTCGAGTTGCTCAACAACAAATTGACGTCCTCTTTCAGCGGCTTGCTTTTCCTCGTTTATGTCCCGAATCTGAGTTTCTAACTCACTCATAGTTTCATTAAAGGTTTTGGCCAATAATTGCATTTCTTCTGGACCTTCAAGGGGCAGCCTGGGCGCCAAGTCACCCATTTGCATACGCATAAAATGATCTGTAAGGTTGATGATCGAGCTTAAGGCTTTTTCTAACATGTTAAATAAGATGGTGCCGCATAATCCTATGAAAACAACCCCGCCCAAAACGAGCTGCCACCATTGTAATTCTTCTCCCATTGCCGTACGTGCCAAATTGGGGCCAAATATACCCAATATCATAGCCAATGCCATCATGGAGATGCTTACAATAACAAGTCTTATCTTTAGATTATCCATATTGAACCCACAAGTATTTTACGGTGTTTGTGTTCTGTTTGTTTTTAAGTTCATAGTTACATATCGACCATTTTTAAAAAAGCTTGAGAAGGATGTGATATATGACCATTCGAATTTGAAAGCTGTATTTGCTGTATGCGAGTAATAAAATATGGAAACTGCTGGTTTGTCAAATGGGTTTGAGAGCACAAAAAAAGCTCTCGTATAAAAAATACGAGAGCTTTTTGCAATACCAAAAGTGACTTGCTTACTTTTTGGATTTTTTAGCAGCTTTCTTTACAACTTTTTTAGCAGGCTTTTTAGCAACTTTCTTTACAACCTTTTTAGCGGCTTTCTTTACAACCTTTTTAGCGGCTTTTTTAGCAGGCTTTTTAGCAGCTTTCTTTACAACCTTTTTAGCAGCCTTTTTTACAACTTTTTTAGCAGCTTTCTTTACAACTTTTTTAGCGGCTTTTTTTGCAGGCTTTTTAGCAGCTTTCTTTACAACCTTTTTAGCAGCCTTTTTTACAACCTTTTTAGCAGCCTTTTTTACAACCTTTTTAGCAGCTTTTTTTACAACTTTTTTTGCAGGCTTTTTAGCAGCTTTCTTTACAACTTTTTTTGCAGGCTTTTTAGCGGCTTTCTTTACAGCTTTTTTAGCAGTTCGTTTGGCCATTGTATTCACCTCCTTAACATTTGAATTCGGGAGCAACAAGATTAACATAACTTGTAGCCCTCTTCAATTTTTATTTATCTTGGGTGAATATAAGACCTTTACGGGCAAAGAATCAAGACTAAACTTACAATTTGATTAAGTTTTTTCGTGCTCATTTTAAACTTTGATTCATACTTTGTAAAAAAACAGCACATGTAGTTCCCCAAAAAAATGTCTTACATCATCTTATACATTTCTTATGACCGCATTATTCTGGCAATATATTTAAGACGTGATCAATCTCTTCTTCAGTATTATAGACATGGGGCGACAATCTAATGCCATTGCCACGCAATGCACATATAACTTGTTTGTTGTGCAAACATTGAAACAATGTATCCCGTTTAATTCGTGGGTGAGAGAAAGATACAATACCTGATTTTTCGTCTGGCTTTCGTGAGCTTAAGACATCATAGCCCTTTTCTTTTAAACCTGCAACAAGTTGGTCCGTGAGCATGAGAATACGCGATTCTATGTTTTCTATGCCGATCCGTTGAATAAAATCGAGGCAGGCCTTAAGACCATATATACCTGCGGTGTTGAGTGTACCCGATTCAAATCTTTGCGCGTTGGGTAACGGTGTGGGGTCATAAGAAAGATAGTCTCCTGGATTCTTAACACTTGCCCATCCTAAATTATTCACGTGAAGATGTCGCATCGCTTTTTTTGCACAATAAAAAACACCAGCACCTTCGGGCCCAAGTAACCACTTATGTGCGTCGGCAGATAGAAAGTCAATGTGTGATTTTGCTACATTCAAATTTAGTGCGCCCAAACTTTGGATGGCATCTACGAAGAATAAGATGCCATTTTTTGTACAAAATTCACCAATTTGGGTAAGGTCATGACGAAAACCACTGGCAAACTCGACAGAGCTGATTGAGATGATACGCGTATTTTTATCAACTAGATCAAAGAGCTGCTCCATTGCAATGCGTCCATCTGTTTCAGGTGCAAACCGCGTTTCTACACCACGTGATTTCAAATTTATCCAAGGGTATACATTGGCAGGAAAACCACGATCGGTTATCACCACATTGTCACCCCGTTTCCATTTGATCCCATTTGCTACAATTTGAATGCCTTCTGTGGTGTTTTTTATGAAGGCAATTTCAGAAGGTTTTGCGTGTATGAGTTGTGCCGCCACACGCCTGGTGCGACGATATGTGTTTTCCCATCGATCTGAATGTACAATACCGTGTAGTGTAACATCTCTCACTTGCTGGTTCATTGCACGCTGTACGGATATTGATATGGGGGCAACTGCAGCATGGTTCAAATAAATATAAGATTGTGTGACTGGGAATTCTGCGCGAAGGGCTTCGATGTTTAGTGGCATATTAGGCCTCAAAAAATAAACCACAAAGGACAAGTCTGTGTCTTTCGTGGTTTATTATAAAAATAGAGTGTGCTTGAAAAATTAATGGGATGAGTCAAGCCGGTAATTAGGTGCTTCTTTTGTTACGGCAATGTCATGGGCGTGGCTTTCGCGAACACCAGCCGATGTGATCCTGACAAAGCGCGTGTTGTTGCGCAAGTCTTCAATATTGCGTGTGCCACAATATCCCATGCCTGCGCGCAGGCCTCCAACCAGTTGATAGATGAAACCTGAGAGAGAGCCTTTATAAGGTACTTGTCCTTCAATGCCCTCAGGTACGAGCTTAGCGGCTTCTACTTCGCCTTGGAAATAACGATCTTTGCTGCCTTGTTGCATGGCACCCAATGATCCCATGCCACGATAAACTTTAAACGTACGCCCTTGATAGATGACTGTTTCACCTGGGCTTTCATCTGTGCCGGCAAAAAGATAACCAATCATAACAGAGTTGGCCCCTGCCGCAATGGCTTTGGTGATATCACCTGATTGGGTAATGCCACCATCTGCAATAAGGGGCACATTGGCTTTTGATGCGACCTCGGCGCAATCCATAATGGCTGTAATTTGAGGAACTCCAAC
>JABIFK010000282.1 GCA_018650745.1 Candidatus Latescibacterota bacterium
ACCATCTCATTTCTCACCGTCAGCTACCAAGCCGTTAAAGCCGCATCTACCAATCCTGTAGACACACTCAGACATGAATGAAGGCCTGAGCCCATATCCACAAAAGTGACGATGTCCTATCAAGAAACTATTCAAAAAATTCGTGTACGCCAGCAATCACGAGGACATCAATCCCCTACCCGAGAAGAAGTAGATCACTATTCTAATGGCAGAACGAGACAATTGGGAATAATTATATGCGGCTCTATCTCGATGCGGCACCAATCATTTATTTGGTCGAGGAAGTCTTAGAATTTGCCAACATAGTTGATCAAATCTTTCAGAAGCTGTGATCAATTCTTAACAAATGATTTGCGTTTATCCAAGTTTTCAGATATTGAAGTAAAACCTCTTATCTAATTCTTTCTCTTTTCAACAAAAGACCCGATCCTTTAGATGAAGGATCGGGTCTTTTTATATACTTGCCCCACCATCAAACTCGGCCTATCTTTCGATCAAACAGCGAGTTATCAGATTTCGTCTCTCCAATTTCAGAAAGTTTCTCCAATGTTCTTCACCCTCCTCATTGTCACACTGCTCGTTTCAGCACTCGTTTCCTTTATTGCAGCACGTGCGTTCGACACACCCGTCAACGGCATCCTCAACCGCCTGATTGAGGATGCCATTGCCGGTGCTTGGGCACGCTACATGAAATTTGCCATCTACGTCGTAGGTATATCAGGTGGCGTTCGCATTCATGCCCTTGAACGCTATATTATGCCACAGCACTATCCCAAACTCGAAGGCCGGCTAGAAACTGTCAAACCCTTTGAACTCACCACCGAACGGTGGGTGCTCGAAATTTATCGCACCATTATCGAATCGCTTCAATCTATTGCCTGGATGTTACTCGTCTTTTTTGTTGTCTCACTCGGCATGTATGTTCTGGTTCGCATTGCAGAAATGCGCCGCGACTCAAAAAAGCAGAATCAGTAGATCACGAAAACGGATAAAGGTGCATATAGGTTTATGATATATCTTTTCGTTGGGGCAGGTCCCCGTGCCTGCCCGTCATTTTTCGATGGGTCAAAATGGGCATCCACGGGGGGATGCCCCTACTCTATTGTTCGGCCTTTCGTGAAGTACTGAAAGTGAATCACCATAATCAATAATGTATTCAGGTAAATAAACAACCCGTCTACCGTCTCCCATTTCACTTTTTATCACCTTTCCTTTTCGAGGTTTTTATGGCACACGACCATCACCACGGTCATCATCATCACCACACCAGTGATAACATTCGCGTGGCCTTCTTTCTGAATTTTGTATTCACCCTGCTCGAATTCATTGGCGGTGCCCTCACCAACAGCTTGGCCATTATGTCAGATGCACTGCACGATTTGGGCGACAGTGTGTCCCTCGGTTTGGCTTGGTACCTCGAAAAAAAATCTACCCAAAGTGCCACCGACCGTTACACATATGGTTATCGCCGACTCTCCCTACTGGGTGCACTGATCAACACCACCATCCTCATCGCCGGTTCACTCATCATTCTTGCACAAGCCGTGCCGCGCATTCTCAACCCAGAACCGATCAGCGCATTAGGTATGTTGTTATTTGCCATCCTTGGCATTGCAGTAAACGGCATTGCCGCTTTGCGCCTCAGCCGCAGTGAATCTATGAATGCCCGTGTTGCAACCTGGCACCTGCTTGAAGACGCGCTGGGATGGATGGCCGTTTTGGTTGTCAGCATCGTCTTGTTCTTTGTTGACCTTTATATTCTCGATCCTATCCTCTCCGTGCTCATCACGCTCTACATCCTCTACAACGTCATCATAAACCTCAAAAAAACACTCGCGCTGTTTTTACAAGCAGTGCCCGAAACAGTAGACATCACCCAATTAGAGCACGAACTCACCCACATCCCTCACGTAATTTCAACGCACCACACCCACGTCTGGTCACTCGACGGCGAACATCACGTACTCACCACACACGTGGTGGTCGAATCAGATCTCAACAGAGAAACCGTCTGCGACATCAAAGAAGAAATTCGTCACATCATCACCAACAAATCTTTTGAACACATCACCATTGATATCGAATACGAAGACGAACCGTGCATCATGTCTATACCCTGATTATATGCCCTCAACACTTGGAGAACACGGTGGACCTGAAAACAAAGAATGCCCAAATTCTCATTGTAGATGATATACCACATAATGTCCAAATCTTGGAAGAACTTTTGTCCAAAGAAAGCTTCCAGGTGCATTCTGTTGGTGACGGTGCACAAGTATTGGAATTTGTTCAAGCACAAAAAATCGACCTTATTCTTTTAGACATTCGAATGCCCAACCTCAATGGCTTTGATACGTGTCGGCAGTTAAAGGCCCATAGCAACACAGAAGAAATCCCCATTATTATCATCACAGCCAGTAACAAAAAAGAAGACATTATCAAAAGCTTTGAAGCAGGCGCGGTAGACTATGTCACGTATCCATTTGAAGCATCAGAGCTCCTAAGCCGTATGCATTCACATTTGCGAAACCATTTTTTATATGCAGAACTCAAACACCACGTTGACGAAAACACACGGCTCAAACGCGAACACGAACGCTTCTTGAGACACGAAATTAAAAATTTAATGACACCCATTCAGGGATATGCTGAAATTTTGCGCTTTAAAAACAGCCTCGATAAAACCGATGCAGAATATGTGAATTCTATCTATGAAGGCACACAAAAGTTTTTAGATTTTATAGACAAACTCAAACAGTTACAAGACTTAGAAAATGGCGATGTTCAAGTTGAAGAAGATTCATTTGACCTCATTGAAGTCATCAAGAAAATTTCCAATACGTTGCCAACCCATACAACAACATTCGACATGCCCTCGGAGTTGGTCATTAAAGCCGATCCAAAACTGCTCCAAAACGCGTTGCATCACCTCATCAAAAATGCGCACGAACATGTTCAAGATCTCAACGATCCAACTCAAAAGAATGTCACAATTTCAGTCCCTCAAATAGGTAAAACACTGCAAATCAAAATCAATAATCGAGGACCTGAAATATCCTCTGAAGACTGCGAAATATTTTTTCAAAAATTCAACTCGAAAGGCAAAGCCAATGCCATTGGACTTGGCACAACACATGCTTATTGGATCACCAAACTTCACAACGGCGATATTTCAGTTTCTTCCAGCAAAGAGCAAGGAACAACAGTAACAATAACACTGCCACAGGAATCTACTGTTGTGTGATACCACCCAAAAAAATCAACGCATTTTCATACTTCATTTTTCTACTCAAACCACCCACAATGGAGATACGTGAATGAAAATAGAAGCAGCCACCGAACGTGATCTCAATCAAATTGTTCGTCTTAAAATTCGTCTATTTGAAGATGTTGCAGCCAATTGGCTCTTGGCAGATAATGCCGTTGAACTCATTACACAACATTATCAAGAACTTTATGCACAAAAAAATGCCCAACATTTCGTTATGCGTGTGGGCGACATTGTTGTAGGCTGTGCCGGTGGATTCATCAAAAATGACCCACCGTATTGCTATTTTAAAACACCTTTTTATGGCTTTATCGCCGATGTCTACACCCTACCCGAGCACCGCGAAAAAGGGTATGCCACAACATTAACGCAGGCAGCGATTGATTGGCTCAAAGAAAAAAACTGCAATATGATTCGCCTTATTGCATCTCCTCAATCGCAGAACATTTATGAAAACATGGGCTTTAGAGGCACAGACGAGATGGTATTGTGGATGTATTAAAAACGCCTTCAAATCTAAAACTTAAAGATCCCAAACACACATCAAAATTAAAGGCTTCTTTATGTCCAATCTCCAAGTACCCCGTCGCCGTTGGGGCAAAACCGAACTCTCCATTCCCGTTGTACCTTTTGGTACCCAAGGGTTTGGCAACAACTTTGGACCCGTTACCAACGACGAAGCAGCCAAACTGATTCGCCACGCCGTTGACATTGGCGTCAACCATTTCGACTGTGCCCGATGTTATGGCAACTCATTACAAAAACTCGGTCTCGCAATTAAAAATGGCGTGGTCAAGCGTGATGAAATCATCATCAGTGGACGCGTCTGTTGTCACAGTGGTGCCGAGTGGGGCGGTTATGGCAAAGGCACACCCGACTATTCCACTCAACGCGTCTTAACCGACATCGAAGGCCAGTTAGACATTCTCGGAATCGATCATTTCGACGTGCTCTTGGTTCACGATCCGCCAGAAATTGAACCCACTCTCGAAACCGGTGGCACCCTCGAAGGACTTGAAAAAGCCCGAGAACGCGGATGGACCAACTTCATCGGTTACGGCATGCGCCCACACGACTTCCATCTCACCGTCATCGAATCAAACCGCACCGACATCTTGCTTTGTTTTGGAGACCACAACCTCTTACGCCAAACCGCCGCCCAAGACATCCTCCCAGCTGCAGCCGAAAAAGACCTCGGCGTACTCAACGGCTGGTCCATCATGCGCGGCTGGCTCACTGGCATCCCTGTCGAAAACTTCGTCCCCAAAGACCGCTGGCAAGACGACCAC
>JABIFK010000445.1 GCA_018650745.1 Candidatus Latescibacterota bacterium
CGTTGTTTTTATATGGTCGGAGCGACTGGATTTGAACCAGCGACCCCTATCACCCCAAGATAGTGCGCTACCGAGCTGCGCCACGCTCCGACCTTAAACCTCGTTTTGAGACGGCTTAATCTACTGGATTTCGAGGATTACGTCAAGCGTAAAGGACAGGTGATCTTTAAAACCGCATCACGGCTGCTGCAATATCATCTATCAAACTCACTTCTTGCTGTTCAAGATTTCGCGTACCAAGGGCCGTGAAATATTTTGCGCCGATAACCCCAGCAAACATGACCAAAAAAATCCAGAACATACGTTGCTCTTATTCCTGTCAAAACCCAACTGGTGGCATGCTATCGGAAACGGTTTTTTCTTCCATATCGTCAGACGCGGTCATACGAAATTGAAGATCTTGCATAATTTCCTTCATCACTTGTTGACGAGCTTCAAAATCGTTCTCTTGATTTTGCACGTCTGCTTGCCGTGATTGCGCATTTTGCAAACGCTCTTTCACTTGTTGCAAACCCGTTTTTACTGTTTCTAGCCGTCGTTCAAGTTTGCGCATTTCCAGCGAAGTATAATACTTCACACCCACAACCATGAGCAACGCCACGAGCGTCCAAATAATCACAACCAGCCTCCAAGAATGAGGGGAGAGAAGCCGGGGAATACTGACCCATTGAATTCTTAAACGTTTTTAACTTTAAGGCTGCGCCCTAAAAAAGTCAAATCATCTCATCATTTGCATCATGCTGATAGTAATTTGAATTAAAATAGCGAGTGGTAACAATACGCACAAGGATATTAATAACAGCAGCCACAGGAATTGCAATCACCATCCCTATGAATCCCCAAAAGTGGGCAAACATCACCAAAGCAAACATCACCCATCCGGGATGCAACCCAACACGCTGCCCAACAACTTTAGGAGATAAAAAATTGCCCTCTATACCTTGAACAATGACAAAAACAACAATAACTTTAGCCACCCCCATCACGGGATCGGCATCCAACCCAGCAATCAAGGCTGAAATGGCTAAAGACACAGTTAAACCGATAAACGGAACCAAATTGAAAAGTCCTGCCATCAGACCCAACAACACAGCATACCGGATCCCCAACGCGCCCAAACCCACAGCCGTTAGTAAAGCAATAAAACTACAGACCAACATTTGCCCACGAATGTAATGCCCTAAGACATCGTCAATCTGCTCCAAAAACGCTTTGACGGGTGGCAAATATCGGGGCGGCATCAATTTTTTGGTCACCCCACCAATTTTGTCATAATCTTTCAGAATATAGAACGTAACGAAAGGAATCATCAGAAAATTCAAGAATACGGCAATACCAGATGAAAATCCTTTGAGGGCTGTGGTGGTTTGATCGGCAAAGACACGTCCAACTTCAGGCAATCTGGTCAGCAACCATTGCTGTATGTCTTCTAACGCAACAGCGTACCCCACTTCCACCTCAACCCAAACCAAAATGCGGTCGTACACAGAGACCAAGGAAGCCCCGTAAGTAGGTAATCGCCGAACAAATTCACCCACTTCAGAGATCACCTTTGGGATAACCACAGCACCCAACCCCGTTAAAACAGCCAAAATAGAGAAAACAATCACAGCGATTGCCGCATTTCTTGGCATGTATTTTTGTAACAGGCGCACCATAGGGGCCAAAAGATAGGCCAATACGAAAGCTGTCACAAATGGCCACAAAATACTCGCTATTTCAGAAAAAAACCAAATGCCCAAAACGATGGAAGCAATTCCGACAATAACAGCGTCGAACCGAATTTTTTGGCGCTGTGCCAAACCCAACATTAAAACTGCCGCACCGACCAAAAGTGGGGTTAGCGCATCTTTCATTGCCCACAACAGAGCAATCACAAAGACAATCATTAAAATATCAAAGAACAAACGCTCAGAAATCAAGCCATTTGCTTTTTTTTCTTCTGGCTCAGACACCATAGCCTATCGCCCTGACAAAAAACTCTCGGATTGAAGATCAACATCAAATATGCGGATAAATCTGCGTGGGCGGGTTGTACTGCGAAATTCCCCAATGAGTTCAGGTATGCCATCACCATCAACATCGGCATATCCAATTTGTTCACCAAAACCACCGTGAAATTCCCATTCAACACGTTGGTAGGTTGCATCTACAATAAACCCCGTATTGAGTGCTATTTCCAAAATGCCGTCGTCGTCTAAATCACCCACAACGATGCTTTGAGCCCACAAGCCTTGCTCACTACGCCATTCAACAAAAAGACTTTTGCAGTCAAACACCATCAAACGCCCCAAAGTCGCGCCCCGTTCGTCTTCAGAGTTTTGCTGGTTATTAATGGGGCGATAACCGGCAATATCGGCTTGCTCTTCAGCACAAAAAACAAGTTCTAATTGAGGGTCATCGTCTATA
>JABIFK010000360.1 GCA_018650745.1 Candidatus Latescibacterota bacterium
CGTTAAATGTGCATAAATGACGCGACGGTCTTCTGGGCAACGACGCCGTTCGACCAAGTCGTGTTTTTCAAGGTTGTCAACGACAGTGGTAATGTTGCCACCACTTTTAAGTATTTTCTCACCAATTTGTCGTAAGCTCAATGGTCCAAGGTGGAGAAGTGCTTCGAGCACACCAAACTGACTGATGGTTAAGCCTTCGCCTTGCAAGATGTTGGTTAGCCGAGCCGAAACAGATTCTGTTGCACGCATTAACTTGATAAAGGCATTCAGTGCGCGTGTTTCTGATTCGGTGCCTTTGTGGTGTGTGGGCATAAATACGGTCACCAGTTAAAAAGTGCAAAACGAAGGACGAATGTGTCAGGCTGATATAATCGGCAATAAATATAGTTTGATATCGAACTATTTAATATCAAAAATATATTTATTCTCTAGTGCTTTGTCAAGTGGCTTTTCAGGTTTTTTTGGAATAGGTTCATTCAGGTAGGATTATAAATTCTGAATTTTAAAGAGATGCTTGTTGGATGAATTTTTTTATAGGGTGTAACTGATTATTTTACAGGTATTAATTATTTTTTTGTGGTTTGCGTATTGTAATGATAAATGAATATTTTTGTAGACATTTTTGGTTTGGGGTGTGGCTGCTGGGAGTGGTTCCGTATACTTGTGTGATTGCTGACGAAGGCAATATTCGATATGCACGCAAAGGAATAGGTGCTGACTTTAGTACTGCAATGGCACACCAATTGGCGTGGGTGCTGTCTGAAGGGCAAGAAAAGTAGGGACATTGTTTGGTGGCGTGAGTTGGCATTCGATGATGGTATTGTTCCTATTCAAAATTTACAAGTCTATTGTAAATTTTGAATATAAAAGGGTGAATACAACACGTATTCACCCTTTTATTGATTGCTGTTTTGAGTTATTGATTGAGAATCCCGTCGATCTCTGTCATTTCTTCTTCTGTCAATTGCCAGCCCGAAGTTTTGGCATTGGCAGTAACTTGCTCGGGTTTGGTGGCCCCTGCTATCACAGAGCTTACGCATGGGTTGGTTAATAGCCACGCGAATGCCACGTCTAAGACGGTGTGGTCACGTTCTTTTGCGAATTTTTCAAGGTCTTCGAGGATATCGAAGTTTCTGTCTGAAAACATTCCGCGATCATTCTCTGATAAGCGCGCACCTTCTGGCACTGCTTCACCGCGACGGTATTTGCCCGTTAAGAATCCATTGGCCAGTGGAAAGTAAGGTAAAATACCGATACCATAGGTTTTGCAAAATGGCACGAGTTCTTTTTCGATCTCGCGATTGAACATATTGTAATGCGGTTGTACGGTTGAGAAGGGCACCAGGTTTCTTGTGCGTGAGGTCCAAAGGGCTTCACAGATTTGCCACGATTGGTAGTTGGAGCAGCCAATGTAGCGTACTTTACCTTGAGAAACGAGTTGGTCGAGTGTTTCTAAGGTTTCTTCTATGGGTGTATTTGGGTCCGCGCGGTGAATTTGGTAGAGATCGACATAATCTGTTTGCAAACGTTTGAGGCTGTTTTCGATTTCTGTGAGAATGTGTTGGCGTGATGCGCCGCTTTGGTTTACTTCGTCTCCCATTTTCATGGCGACTTTGGTGGCAAGAACGTATTGATCGCGTTTGCCTTTGATGGCTTGACCAATATAAGTCTCTGATAAACCGCCGCTGTAGACATTGGCTGTATCTATAAATGTGACGCCATCTTCAAGCGCCTGATCCATAACTTTGGCTGTGCCTGCTGCATCTACGCGTCGGCCAAAATTGTTGGTGCCCAAGCCAATTTCAGAGATTTGTAAACCCGAGTTGCCAAGGTATCGATATTCCATAGAAGTTGTGTCCTATTATGAAAGTGTAAGTCTTGCTATTTGTCTTCGGATGGAATGTAACGATTGGCCAGTTCGACGTAATCTTCGCGAATGGGTGAGAAGATGTCCAGAGCCACACAGGGGCCATCAATGGCTTCTGCACGGTGAGGCACGTTGCCGGGAATGATGAATGATTCACCCGGTTCGACAATACGCGATTCTCCGTCAATGGTAAATTTCATTTTTCCTTCTAACATCACACCGCCTTGCTCGTGGGGGTGGTTGTGCATAGGTACAACAGCACCTTCATCAAATTCTACACGCGAGAGCATGAGGTTTTTGCCGTAGGGTGTGCGAATGCGAATACCAGGGGCGACTTCGTTTGGCGGGATGCTGTCCCAGTCGATGAATGACATATCTATTCCTTTCAGTGGTATCAGGTGTGATCGCTTCGGGTTCTGTTTTCGGTCTGAAAATGTAAGTGCTTGCGAAAGTTATTGTTTTTTATATGTTGGGCAAGAGAAAAGCCAACAGGATAGAAAGGAATATCTATGAAAACGTTGTATTATGTAGCAGATCCGATGTGTTCTTGGTGTTGGGGGTTTCAACCTATTTTGACGCAAGTGAAGGCCGCATTGCCAAATGAAGTGCCATTGGTCTATGTGATGGGTGGATTGGCACGCGATTCAGATGAACCGATGCCAGAGGAAATACAGGCCTATGTCAAAGGTGCTTGGCGTCAGGTAACGGCAGAAACGAGCGCGTCTTTTAATTTTGACTTTTGGGAAGTGTGTCAACCCAGGCGTTCAACTTATCCCTCTTGCCGTGCGTTTTATGCCGCCAAAGCACAATGTGAAGATTCGGGTGTTTTGATGTTTGAGGCGATTCAACGGGCTTATTATCAGGAGGCGCGCAATCCATCTGATACAGAGACCTTGATTGCTGTGGCAGGTGAGATTGGTTTGGACGTAGACCGATTTGAAGTGGATTTGAAATCGGAAGTGATTGAAAAAGAAATGCAAGATGGGTTTCAGCTTCGCAGATCTTTAAATGCCAATGAATTTCCGAGTTTGGTGATGCAGAATGAGAATGCTGTAAGTTTTTTGGTACGAGGATATGATGCTGCGGATGCGGTATTGGAGAGGTTGAAGAATGCGTTGGTATGAGGTTTACAGACCCGTGTGAGCCAGTTTGTGGCACTGAAAATGATGGCGTCGGATTTATATCGACGCTATTTTTTATTGCCAAATTTTCTGAAGATTTAAAACAAAACCAGGTAGGGTAGGATCGCCTGAGATTGTTTCTGGTTCATCTGAATAGATAACAGCTTCATGTGGTTGGTAGATATAGATGTTTTTGTCTAATGGATCGATGAGCCAACCGAGCTGTGCGCCATTGTCGAGATATTCTTGCATTTTATCTTTTAATGTGGATAAGCTGTCTGAGGGTGAACGAAGTTCCGCCACAAAGTCAGGGCACAAAGGTGGAAAGACGTTGCGTTCTGCTTCGGTGAGTGCATCCCACCTTTCATTGCGCACCCACGAAAGGTCTGGCGCGCGTTCGGCACCGTTGGGCAATATAAAGCCAGTAGAGGAATCAAAACCAACACCTTCTGAAAAAGTCTCAAGCCAAAGGCCGAATTGATACGTTAAATTGAAATTTCGACGTCCCGTGTTTCCTCCTGTTGGTGACATAATGATGAGGTCTCCTTCACTTGTACGCTCAATTCTCAACTCTGGGTTGGCTTGGCAAAAGTCAAAAAAGTCTTGATCACTCAAGCGCTGCATTGGTTTTCCGAAATGGAGCGTCAGGTTTTTTTCTATATCTAATGTGTTGGTTGCACTCATGATTATGACTCCTACAAAATGAATCAGTGACACTACGCGCACCTGCAGATAAATAACGTCTTAAGCTCTGCCTGTGCGTCTATTTGCACTTTTATAGATATAGCTTAATTTTTCGTTTTGTGCAAGGTGTTAGGGTGTTTCTAAGGTATGTTGTAGCGTGAGGCGTTTGGGAGAGATGCCAAACTGAGTGGGTTTCAGTCGCCCTTGTGAAAAGAGGGTGTGTGCTTGGTCTGTTAGGTGAGATGATTTCGGATTGTCACTTTGACCAAAAGGTAGTACTGAGTGTGATTCAATGTTCTTGGGGCCATTAAAACACATCAGGATTGTTTGAGATGGGCCAGAGATACCGTCGCGTGTGTGTTCTTTTTGTTGACTTTGAATGGCGCGCAGTCCAAAGGGGCCGCTCACCAACGGCCAAGATTGGTCTCCTTGACGTAGGCGGTGTATTTCTTTCCAGTAGACATTGATGCGACCGTACGTGTTTTCGAAATGGCGAACGGTTTCTGAAAAGGTTTCTCGAAGGTTTTTTGCTGTTGATTTGCCCAATGGTTGTGCGGCCAAAATTTGTGAGGTATGAATCTTATTTCCTGCTGCACGTATGCGTGATTGCCATTCTGTATAGAGTGTGATACCCGTCGATTCTATATCTGCACGTCCGTTCCACTTGTTGAGAACTTTAAGCGCTTTTGTATGCATAAATTTTGAATCTTGGGTTGCTGCAATATTAAGTGCACGAATCCAGCGTTCAGAGTGAATGGTATAGGTATCTTGCGAATAGCTGATGGCTTCTGAGGCCGTAAGGCGTGTGTTGGAAGATAATAGGGTGCGTGAGCGAAAGGAGCGAGCGGATTCATTGGGAGGGGAATAACCCGACATATAAGCAGGGTGAAGCAGAGAGGTGAGTGTAATACCACGGCTTATTCTGTCGGTTGAAGCATCGCAATCTTGCAACCACTCGGCGTCGGGGTTGATGATTTGCGGTAAGTCTTCTTGGTCGTGGAACCCTTGCCAGTCGGTTTCTGATGTATTGCCCGATACAGGGCGATTCCACGTTTGGAACTCTGATCGAATGGGAATACGGCCGGCTATGAAGTAGGCAATGTTGCCATACACATCGCCGTAGACAATGCGCTGAGGAGGGAAATGATTTTGTTTGAGCGCATTGTAAAAGGACTTTTGGTCTTTTGCCGTCATAAGGCGATAGGATTGTTCTATTTGTTGAATGTCATTGGCAAGCGACAAATGATAGGCATAGGCGCGCTTGCCTTCTCTGTGGATAATCGGGCCGTGATGTGTGCGTTGATAAAGGCGAGTTTGATACGTGATTTTATCGCCTATCTTCACTGCAATGGTTGTTGAATCCACATGGATGGGGCGCCATTTTTGGTCATATTTGTATCGGTTGGCAATTGGAGAGTCGAGTGTGATTTCGTAGACATCGGCCCCATCGGCACCACCAGGAAGTGTTGACCAACCCAAGGTTTGGTTGTGGCCCATCTTGAAGACAGGCAAACCAAGTGTGGCAAATCCAAACGCGTTGAGGGTGCGACCATGAAGATGTGCCTCATAGGGGCGAAACGTGTCTTGGAAGGTGCCAAAAGGGTCTGCGCAAAGGAGAACGGCATCTTCTGCTGAGTGTTTTGCCGAGACCACCCATTGGTTGCCGGTGTTGTAAGACAAGGGTTTGCCCGTATATTCACTGTTGGCCTGTTGCAAGAGGACTTGGTTTGTGAGGTAATGGCTCAGGGCAACCACGTCTTGGGGATGAGGTTTACTTGCCCAGTTTGGCACCCGTTGCGGATTGTTCTGCATAAAATCGTGGATGCCTTGGACGAATCTTTCGATGTAGATGCGTATATCGGGTGCGATTTCTGTATAATTTTTCTCTGCAAGGGTTTGATGCTGCCAGATCTTTTGTTGGAAGTCAAGGTCGAGATAATCTTCTCCAAATGCCTCAGCCATTGTGCCTGTGGCCAAGCGATAATTTTTCAAAAGTGCTTCCAAGCGATCTTCGGCTTGGGCATATCCAAACCCATACATGACATCTTCTGGTGTTTGGGCATATATATGCGGAACACCCCACGCATCGCGATAGATTTTAACCTCTGCAAATGCGGGTTGATGGATAAAGAGTAAGATGAGAGCGATTTTATATAACATAGACATTTTAACTGGCTTGACAGGTTGGAAGAACTTTTATAATTATTGTATGGAAAGACAAGAACGTGTGGTTCTACATCGCGAGAACCAAGAGCTTCGAATGGGCCGTTTTGCGGACAGATCATCTCTTGGCGTTATTGTTTCTTTCTAATTTTAAGTCCGTTCACACTTTGAGGCGAGAAAAAACAAACCAAAGGAGATTTTATTATGGCTGACACGTCTGATGATCAACAAAATGAATTCCTGTTTATGCAGGTGGTAATGATGTTTCAGGGCATGGCCATGCAGAATTTGGGTAAGGTGATGAATCCTGTTACAAATCAGGTAGATCGCAATTTGGATCAGGCCAAAAATATGATTGACCTGTTGGGCATGTTAGATGCCAAAACAGAGGGCAACTTGAATGATAATGAGAAGAATTTGTTGACGCATTCTTTATATGAGTTGCGGATGAATTATGTAGATGAAATTAAAAAAGCAGATGCCCCCGCAGCAGATGCTGCGGCAAACGAAGACGATGCTGTTGCGGGTGAAGCGTCAGAACCGTCTTCTGAGGCAAATTCTGAAGCAAGCGATACACCTGAACAATCAACAGAAGAAAATACAGGTGCGTCTGAGGAAAAGAGTTGATGAGCGTGGTAGAGGGCTGGGGACAAAGGACTGGGGACAGGGGCAATGCTTTTCTAACCACGTGCATGAACCGGAATGGTTTTGAATGGGCATCGACCTTTTGTCTCTTGCGTTTTTTTTCCTTTTTCCTTTTTCCTTTTTCCTTTTTCCTTCTTTCAGGCTGTGCCCATTATTCCACTTCGGCCACAGGCAGTGGTGGTATTCGAACTGTGGCGATTCCGTTGTTGGAAAATGAAAGTTTGGAAGCCAGTATCCATCAGGCATTGACCGACAGTTTAACCCAAGGGTTTGTGACCGATGGTGCCCTACGGGTGGTCGATGAAGATCTGGCCGATGCCATATTGCAAGGTACTGTCATTGAGGTAAAGGAAGACCCGTTTACGTATGGTGATCAGGCCGATCAATATCAGATTTCGGTATTTTTAAAAGTGGTATTTTACGATACCCGAGAAAAAAAAACGATCTGGGAAGCCGAGCGCATGCGTGGTTATGGTATTTATAGCGCAAGTGGCACGCGTGAGTTGAACCGCCAAGAAGGTTTAAATGCGGCGATTCAACTCTTAACCCGAGATGTGGTAGATCGCACGCAAGTGGGCGGCTGGTAAAGAATGAGCGCGCAAAGTTTTTTCTTTGCGCGCTTTTTTTATTCTGAGGCTTCTAATATGCCTCTCAGAGGCACATCTTCGTCTCGCGGAATGTAGTAGCTGATAGGCGCTGATACCACCCCGAGCAGTTGCTTTTGAATGGGATTGCAGCGTTCTATGAGTTCATCGGGCATGGAAATATAATCCATAGGTTTGACCCAGCGATATCCGTAGCCCATAAAGATGGTTTTGCGCGGGTGGCCCGCCCAATTTTTAGACACGGTGTGATACGTGCGCTGTTCAAAGATAATGGCTGTGCCCGGTTTGTGATTGAGTGAAATTGCACCACGCAAGTGGCCTGTCTCTGGGTCTGTTGGGGGACGCCCCCACATGCGGTTGCTTCCGGGCACGATTTTGGTGGCTCCAGATGCGGGGTCGGTTTGGTCGCTGATGATGTAAGCGATTTTGAGCATAATGCGGGGATGCGGTTCGGTCATTTCCCGTGGCGAAGTGCCACCGTCGCGATGCCAGCCGCCTTTGCGTTTATCTTCTTCAGGTGGCTCTGGCCCGGATGGAATGACGATGAGGTGCGAGGTGATCATCTGGATGTTCCAGTTGAGGATTTGCCACGCCAAGGGTGCAGTGGTTGGCCAATCGAGCAACTGCAATATTGAGGGATGGTGTGCAATGCAGTTGCGTAGGTTCAGTTCGTTTTCATTGCGAAAGTGGTTTTTTAAGTTGTCATCGTTATACAATTCGTCAATCGCGTTGTCGAGCTCTTTTACCAAAGAATCTGGCAGCGCGTTTTCTATGAGTAAGTATCCGTTGGCGTCAAAGAAGTCGCGCTGTTCGTCTGTGAGAACCGCCCAATTGGGTTGTGCTTCGGATGTCATTTTATGCTCCCTGGATATTGCAATGGGGTGGCAACTCCCATTTGGCACCCCATTCGTGGTGAGAACCACGAACAAGAAGGTACACATCATTAAGTAAGTGTTGAGCGTGAGGGGGTGTGTGACTAAAATAAGCAGATGGCAGTGCATAAGGCAAGGCCCATTTGATGTGCAAACCTTTTATTGATTCGCGCTCTCATCCTTGGGCACAGATCCCGGAGTTGATAGAATGTTGTGTTCATGCAGATGCCGCATTGAAGTTTGACATTTTTTATGGGATGTCCAATAATGATTGGCGTTGGGTTGATATTGAACATGCACGCAAAACAGTGGGTTATGATCCACAAGACCGTGCTGAAGACAATCATGTGTATTGATCTGCAGATGTAGGGCTTTGTGGTAGGGCACGGTTTCCGTGCCCTCATTTTTTTGAGAAATGAGGGATGATGGCAGACGGGCAGGTAGGATCTGGTGATGTGAATGCTAAAAAAGATTGGGTGGTTTCGCGGGTTCCTTTTTTTTATGGGTGGTTGATGTTGCCCGTTGTGATGATTACGATGGTGGCTGCTTCACCGGGGCAAACATTTGGTGTTTCTGTTTTTAATCCCTATATCCGACAGGCGCTGAGTTTATCGCATACTGAAATCAGCAGTGCTTACATGTTGGGCACGTTTTTGGCGTCTTTGCCCATGATTTATGTGGGGGCGCTGATGGATCGTTATGGATTGCGGCGTACACTAACAGGCGTTGTCATTTTGTTTGGCTGTGCTTGTTTGGGCATTTCGCAAGCCAGTGGTTTGACGAGCATATTTTTTTCTTTTTTGTTTTTGCGTATGTTGGGGCAAGGGGCTATGGAGTTGTTGGCCAACAATACCTTGGCTATGTGGTTTCATACACGCTTGGGGTTTGCCGCTGGGCTTGTGAGTGTGACAGGTGGTTTGATTATGGGCTTGGTGCCCACGTTTCATCTGTGGTTGATTCAACTTCTGACTTGGCGATGGGCATATGCTTTTTTGGGTCTGATTGTTTGGGCTGCTATGTTGCCTCTTTTGGGCATTTTTTTTCGCAATCGCCCCGAAGAAATTGGGCAAAAGGTGGATGGGGGCTTGCGAGAGGGGAGGCGTGATGACGGTGGGGCAAATGTAGAAGAACGAAGTTTTAGTCTGTCACAAGCCATTAAAACACGTGCGTATTGGATTATGGCCATGTCTATGGCGCTGCCGTCAATGATTGTCACAGGCATGCATTTTCATGTGGTGCAAATTTATTTAGACTCCGGGTTAACGGAGGCCGATGCCGCAACCATGTTTACAATTTCTGCGGTGTCTTATGCCATATTCATGTTTTGCGGCGGTCTTTTGGCCGATCGTTTGCCATTGAATATTTTGTTGGCTTTTGCTATGGCGGGTTTGTCGGGCACCATTCTTACGTTGTTGCATATGTCATCTCTTTGGACATCACAGATTTTTGCAGGTGTGATGGGCATTGGGCAAGGCACTTTATCGGCGGTGGGGGCCACGCTTTGGGTGCGTTATTATGGGCGGGCGCATTTGGGAAAAATTAGAGGGTCATTGGCAACCGTTGGTGTGGCAGCTTCCAGCACCGGGCCATTTTTGATGGGTGCCGGGCACGATTATTTTGGTGGGTATCATGAGGTGTTGTGGGTCTTTGCAGCGTTAACGATCCCGATGGTTTTTGTCGGGCTATTTGCAACACCACCTAAATTAGAACAACCTTCATAGGAGCGTTTATGCATATACACAATGTTTATTTTTGGTTAAATGATGGTTTAGATACATCCGATGTGACAGCATTTGAAAAAGGATTGGCCTCGCTTTGTGGTGACGTGGCTGCTCTATCGGGATGGTATGGCAAACCCGCTCAAACGGATCGTGATGTGGTCGAAAACAGTTATTCTTATGGTTTGGTTCTGGTTTTTGAAAATTTGCAAGCACACGATCAATACCAAGGTGGGGCTGTGCATTTGCAGTTTGTAGACGATCATTTGTTAAAATGGGGTCGGGTAGTTGTGCACGATGTAGAGACGGCCTAAATAGAACGTGTCTAAAATAAAAAGCCGGAGCGATTGTTATCGCTCCGGCTTTTTATTTTGGGTATTCTTTTAAGGGAACTAAGATTTCAAATTTTGACGTCCATCACCACAGCCGCCTTCACCTGTAGATCGCACATGAGCATGACCGTTTTGAATGGTGCCTTTATAGGCATAAGGGTCTTCCCCAGAAATCATAATAATCTCACGATGGTCAGCCGTTGCCATGCGTTCCCCTTCACCTGGGTTGTGCCAAGGAAGCAGAGATTCGGCACTCATATAATGATTGACCAACACACGACGAAAGCCCGATTCTGTACGGTTGGGTAAAGAACGGTGGAGCAGGTAACCGTTGAAGAAGACAATCGCGCCGGCTTCAACTTCTACGGGAATGGCATCCTCGTCCGAATAGGGAAATCGAAACGTTTCGTGCGCACAATCAAAGCGGTTATCGTGTTGCACCCGTTGAGGCCAAAGAATGCCACGTTTGTGGGAACCCGGAATGATCCAGAGGCAGCCATTTTCTGTTGTGGCATCATCTAGAGCAATCCAGCCGCCCGTGAGAGAGCGATCTCGTGTAGGAATGTAGATTTCATCCTGGTGCCACGCTTGCCCTGGTTTGCCTGAGGCTTTGATGAAGAGCATGGATTGCATGCATTTGACGTTGGGCCCAATAATCCGGGTGAGTGTTTCTGCCATCACGGGATGGGCAAGGGCGTCATTCATAATGGGCGAAATCTTGTGAATCATGTGAATGCAAAGTACACGCTCGTTCACTTCTTCGTCTGAGTCTGTTGGGGTCATATCTGGTAAGTTGCCTACATCTCCCCGGTCTCCGCGACAAATAGATGTGGTTTCGTTGCGAAGGGTTTCAATTTCATCTGTCGAGAGTGCATTGTGAACAATTAAATAGCCGTTTTCATGATAAAATTCGACATCCTCATCGCTGATGCGTGAGGTGATTTCTTCTTCTGTAAGGGCCATAGGGGCTCCCGATTTAATTTGCATTTGGCAATAGTGAAATAAGACCCTATAATAAAGGCACTTCTAACAGGTTCGGTCAAGCTAAAAATACGGAGAATACTTATGTGCGGTATTGTCGGATATGTGGGCAAAAAGCAGGCAACCGATGTTTTGATCCGCGGTTTGAAACGGCTAGAGTATCGCGGGTATGATTCGGCTGGCGTGGCCGTGTTAGACGAAAAGACTTTAGATGTGCGCCGAGCATTGGGGCGTGTGGCCGATTTACATGAAAAAGTGGATCTTGAGCCTGTATCTGGTGGTGTTGGTATCGCACATACCCGTTGGGCAACCCATGGCAAACCGAGCGAAGAAAACGCCCATCCACATATTGATGTAAGTGGGCGCATTGCGATGGTGCACAATGGTATTATCGAAAATCATGCGTCCATCCGTTCATTTTTAGAAAAACAAGGTGTCACTTTTCAAAGTGACACCGATTCTGAGGCGTTGGTTCAATTAATCGGTTTCTTTTATGGCGAAACGGGTGATTTGCTGGAGTCTGTGCGTCATGCTTTACGCGATGTACAGGGTACATTTGGTATGGCCTTGGTATGTTCCGATGCGCCACACACACTCATTGCTGCGCGGCGAGGCAGTCCCTTGTTGGTGGGTATTGGAGATGATGAGTTGTTGGTCGCCTCCGATGGCAGTGCCATTGTAGAGCACACACGCCAAGTGATTTATTTGGATGATAATGAAATGGTAACGTTGGGCCCCGATGGCGTGCAAGCGAGTACGATTGATGCGCAGCCGTTGCAAAAAGACGTGGATATGTTGGAGATCTCTTTAGAAGAGATCGAACTTTCTGGATATGATCATCATATGCTCAAGGAGATTCACGAGCAACCCACCAGTTTGCAAAATGCCATGCGCGGTCGTATCGATTTGCAAGAGGGGCAAATCACGTTGGGTGGTTTGGCGCACATCAACCGAGAATTGGCGCGTTTTCAGAAGGTCGTATTAACGGGTTGTGGCACGGCTTGGCATGCGGGGCTTATTGGTGA
>JABIFK010000493.1 GCA_018650745.1 Candidatus Latescibacterota bacterium
AACTTCTGTTCAAACTCTTTGACAAACGTACCACTCTTGCCAAACAAATTTTGACTGCGCACAGCGTGAATCAATAAGTCTTCTTCTTTTTGCCCAAATGGTGTTCGTTTTGGAAACGGTGTGGTCCGAACTTTTTCACCGCCATCAAGTGCCAATTTCTCGCTCACGTCATGCCCCTATCTTCCAAATAATGTTTGGTGTAAATAAATATCCACACAAGTATAACTAAAATTTGCGCTATTGTACCGTTAACTTTAATTCCTGCCGTTTTGTTTTTTGGTCCAAAGGAACCACCACCACAATGCGTGCTTCTTCAATCATGGCCGCACCATCCTTCCGATAAGGGTTATGCGGCAAAACCGGCCACATAACCCGCCCCCCCACAGGCACCGTCAAACGCCATCCCGCATGAGCAATCCACTCAGGGTTCTCCCAAACAATATCACCGTCACCCAAAGAATCTACCGATCCAACCCCAGAGTCCACACCCTCACCCAAATGAGCGATCAATGTCAGATGTGCTTCAACAGGTATACCCGTTTCCATCGTTGACGCCAATACAATCGTGACGTCTTTATCACCCTCTGGCTTTACAGTAACTCGGCAATCTTCTTCCCCGTATTTGAGCGTGACAGTCGGGCGCACATCGTCATCTTGTACTTTTGCACACTCAGGCACATGAATTAACCCGTCCCTTGCACCAAAATCGGGTTCTTCCTCTCCTGGTATATGCTTCAACAGAGACACGTCGCCCACCGTAAAAGTGCTCCATAACGGCTGCAGTTTTGTATTACCACCGCCCACAATCAGCCCAACCTCATCGTGGTAAATACTCACAAAGTTCTGTCGATCTTGCCCCCACCGATTTTGAGGAATGTCTACAGTAAACCCCGACAAAGCAATAAACCACGGGCGTTGCCGCATCATCATCGCATCATCGTCTAAACGCGATATGTGTTGCTCTTGTGCCGCAGCCGTTGCAACCGCCTCACCATCGGCGCCATACAGCAACATTTGTGCGGCATAATCGGCATCAAACATATTACCCTCACCCAAAAAGATCGCATGCTGTTGCGCCAAAAACCCACGTCCTTCAGACGTATGCGCAAACCCCACATTGCCCAAACGCACGCCCGCATGATAGGGATTCCGTCCATCAACCGTCTCAAGCAAGCTGCCATCGGGATAAACACACGCCGAATGATAATGCGCCGCTCTTTGCAAAGCACCCAACCCCGAATCATCGCCCGACATCGCATAATAAACACCCAAGGCTTCGGCATACACAAAATTGTATGCCACAACAGGGCCTTGATGCTCTGCCCACCACCCTTGAGACGATTGTTCAGCAATCATCTTCGCCATAAAATCACGTGCCTGCTGCTTCCAATCGTCTCGATTAAAAGCCTCACCCGCGCAATAAAGCCCCATAGCATGGTGTGTCGGAATATTGTGTATCCGATCCATCGCAGTGCGTGCAATACCATCATAGCCCATCATCAACGCATCGCTCTGCCGTTTGCGTGCATCATCATCCATTGCATCTTTCACTATCGCAAATGCACGCATCCAACGGCTGTAAACCCAAGGCATATAAATCTGCCCCCACGTTGAATGGTCTTTTTTGCGAAACGTAACCATCCCCACCTCGTCCTGCGCATCAATCAACGCATCGCCACCCAAAACGATGGCATTCAAAACGTGCTCACTGTGATAATGTGCGCTGTCTTCCAAAGACCAAGCAGCGGCCAAAGCCAACAATCGATTTTGGTCGGTGCTGATCCACGGCTCATCACCAAATTGACCATTGGGCTTTTGCGATACCAATATATCTGGCACGGCTAAATCCAAAGATTCCAACAACTGCGGTTCACGTGTCCAATTCATAAAGCAACCCTCTCATTCAATTATTTTTAATTTTATTTTTGCCTTTTTACTTTTTACTTTTACCTTGTCTCAAACCTTAAACCGAGCCAAAAACACATCAGAAGGTGTCGGCCGTTCCGTCGGCAAAGGCAGCCATTCATGCTGAGAATAATAACTCATCAAAACTTCGCCACCCTCCCCATGCGCCAAACCAGCATACGAACAGTCACCAGCACTCGGCACCGTTAATATATGGGCAGCCCGATCATTTGCAACACCCCATACCGAGGTATAATGGGTGCGATCTGTTCCCTCAAACTTTTTATAATCCCCCTCAGCCAAATCACTTTCCTGCGACCGACCAGCCACAATCCATTGCCCCCCCACATTGAGCACAACCGGTGCGTGAATCATCACACCCAAATCAGACCACGTCCACTCTGTATATGGCGCCAGGCTATGCCCTATCCACGAATGATTATCCGGCTCCAACGTTCTTACAATACAACTCAGTTGCCCCTCACCCGTTCGAAACAACACGGGTTCGCCAGGGCCTCCTCCTGAACGCATTTGAGTAATCAGATGCCAATCAAACAAATCTTTGCTATACAACAAATGCACCGTACGCATATCACGGTCATCGCGTCTGCCAAAATGATATGCCGGGCAATAAAACCCGTCCCCATCAGAATAAATACGCCACAACCAATAATTCACGCCATAAACTTGCCGGGGTGTTGACCAACACAAACCATCGCGTGACACAGCCACCTGAGAGATCAAATCGTGTTCAGCATTCAAAACCGTCTTATTGTTATTGCCCCATCGCGGAAACCAAGTGCCAAACACCACTGCCAAACGACCACCGGCATCGATAAATTTGGGATCTCGGTCATCACCCCCCGTATCAAATCGCGCACACAATGTCCATTCATTCAAATCTGCAGAGCGATAAACAACCACATCACCACCCGGCGCAATGCCATGTGATTGCGCCGTGCGAAAACCCAAATAATAATGCCCCTGCCAAAACATCAAATCGGTAAATGCATTGTGGTACCCATCAAAAAACAATCGTTCAACACCTATTAATTCTGCCACAACCACTCCTTCCTCAATCCGTTCACCACACACATAGAACAAATAACCCTATCGGTTCAATAATGATAATAATCGGGCGGACAACAAGGAATGTCAAGACATCCCTTCTCTGGTCTTGCTTTTCTCATTTTTGCACCTTATGTTCACCTTTATATGATATCAGCACACTCAGAATATTACGTATCAAACGAACGGAGCCACCATGTTCTTTACCCCAGGCAATCACCCAAACACGCTATCAAACAACCCTTTCAACGCCATCGTAGTCCCTCGTCCAATAGGTTGGATTTCTACCCTCAGCAAAAGTGGTATTCCAAATCTCGCACCCTATTCGTTTTTTAACGCCGTCGCTTACGATCCACCCCAAGTTATGTTTGCCGCAACCAGTTCGCACACACATGGTGGCCAAAAAGATTCCGTGCAAAATGCCCAAGATACAGGTGAATTTGTTGTCAACGTGGTCACATACGATTTACGCGAACACATGAACACGTCTGCTGTATCTGCCCCTCCCGACATCAACGAATTTGAATATGCCAATCTCACGCAAGAACCATCAGAAATGGTCAAAGCACCTCGTGTTGCAGAAAGCCCCATTCATCTTGAATGTACCTATACCCAAACAGTAGAACTCCCCACCGATGATCCAGCGGCACCCAACACAGTCATTTTTGGGCAAGTCGTTGGCATTCATATTCGAGAGGAAGTTATCAAAGAAGGCAAACTCGACCTCATGGCCATACAACCCGTTGGCAGATTGGGGTATCTCGATTATGTACACGTTACCCAATCATTCAATATGGATCGCCCAACCTGGTCGTAAACCTCTACAGCCGACGCAACGTGCGCGGTTATTATTACCGCCTCACCAACAACCGCACCACGCGCACCCAACAAGCCGAAACCAGGTTTCCACTCTTGCCGTCCTTCACGCCCAGCGCCGAATTCTAATACATCCAAACAACGCAAAATCACATTGCCCCATAGAACCACATAAAAGCCCCCAGAATACATTTACTCTGGGGGCTTTTATGTGGCAAAAACACAACACCTGTGCCACCATCTGTTGTAACCGGCACAATGCTGAAACGTGAATCTACCATAAAATCACTATTAAACTAGGGGCCTAAACACATTCCAAATTATTGGCACACACTTTGCGATACCCATCAAACATCCAGAGTAACACAATCAACAAACAATTAAGGAGCCAAAAATGAAAACCATTATCACCGCACTTGCACTGTTCATCACACTCTCGTTCACAACACAAACACAGGCACAAAACACAGAAAACCTTGCACCATTACGTAATACACAAACCCTTATCAAAAGCAATATCGAAATATACAAAGACCCCATGATTGCAACCTACTTGTCTGCAACAATGCCCGGTTTAGGACATTTTTATGTGGGCAAAAAAATGCGCGGCTTCATGTTTTTAGCAGGCATTGCAACCGCCGTCGGTGCCGCCGTCGAATTTTCTGATTATACCGAACTCCATTTGGCCGACTACGACAAGAGCAAGTATGGCGGTAATGGAGACAACTTGCTCAATGTGACCGAAATTCAAAACTGGGAAGACAACAAATTTGAAAACGATCAATTTGACGACCTCAGCACCGGTCGAAAAGTCGGAGCCATTACCAGTGTTGTCGCAGGCGCAGGTCTCTACA
>JABIFK010000408.1 GCA_018650745.1 Candidatus Latescibacterota bacterium
CCCTGAGGCGCATATCCAAACACCGTATAAAACACGCCCAACGCATACGCATACAACGGCGGCAAATCAAACACCTCTGCCCTTCCCAACCAATCCCCCGCCGCAATACGCCGTCCCCAATCATCAAACACCCGCGCATCAGAAACCAACTTCTGAGCAAACGGATGCGACGTCCAAAACCCCCACAAATAAAAAAACCGGATCAACAACGCCGCTCCCCCAACTATCCAAGGAAACCACCGCTCAATCCGATTTTGTCTTTGATCTTGTTTATTCAAATATCACAATCCTTTATTTCCCAATCCCAAACACCACATCCTTATTCACCGATGCCCCCCCAATCAAATCCCTCACCATCACCTCCAACGCATACTGCCCCGACTCAGACCCCGTCACATCAATCTCCAAATAATTATGCTCCGTCTCCTGCGTCCCATGCTGCTGATAAGAAATCGTCACCACCTTCTTCTCCTCAATCCCCAACAACTCACCAATCGCACGTAAAATGGTCACCGCAATGGGTTTTCCTTTCTTCGCCGTAATCTGATAATCCATCTCATAATGTGTTTGCCCAAATTCATCCTTCGCCAACCCATACACCTCATAATAGATACTCACTGGCTGACCTGGGTGATACGTTTTAGATGGCATCGGCACCACCTTACGCCCCCCCTTAGTTTTTACTTTCGGATCTTCCACCACCGACCCAGCCATCTCCACATCACTCATCATCAACCCACTTCCCACATAGGGCTCCACCTCTATCTCACGTGTATAAGCGCCCATGGTATTTCGCTCCTGATCATGCACCTCCACACCCAAATGATATTTTCCGGGCGGCAAATTAAGCGCCAGCTCATCAATCAAAAGCGTACCACCCAAAACAGATTCGGCATCGCTCACAGAAAAGGGCAACAAGGCTGTCTTCCGGAACACCGGTGTCCACAAACTGTCAAACAAAGCAATACCACGCGACACCTGGCCCTCTAAACGCGCACGGTCAACCAATGCGGCCAAAGGCACCCCATAATAAATCTCCAACCGACTGCGGGTGCCATCGCCAGAAAAGTCTGCCACACCAAAATGAAAATTCAAGTCATTTGTACGCGGACGGTATATCTCCGACTGTTGACCAATCGCCGCCGACACCACACGATCTGGTCGTTTCGAAATCCACAACCCTTGATTGTATTGCGCCAAAACACGCCCTTGCGGCATATCGGGAAAACCATAAACACCTTGTGCATCCAGTGCTGTAAATACAATCTCTATACCACCCGCAATATCTGTATAAATCCAATACTCCCAACGTGTCCCGCCATCTATTGGAAACAAAGGAAAACCACGAATATTATCTGTACCTACACCACGATCACGGTGCGAATCTTGTATGTCATTATAATACTTACCATCATTGCGCGATTCCCCGCCGCCAAAAAAGGTGCGATTGGGATTGAGCTCATAATCTATCGACTCAAAATCCGAAACCACCACATCACCCGCATCCTCACCCTGATAATGCACATCCCGCGTCGAGGTACGCAACCGCCCCATACGCGCCACGATCTCTTTGCGCCCCTCAAACGGAATCCCCATCAACAGCCGATCTTTCACCTTCGCCACATCTGCATCGGTCTCATAACGAATATCGTCGCTTTTACTCACATGCGCTGGTGGCCCATACCGAACATAAACTTCACCACGCTTGTCCCAAGGCTGTTGCCCACTTGAAAAATGCGTCATGGCGTGCAACACACGGCGATAATGTTCCACCAAACGCTCATTGCCAGGTGTCACGGGCGTAGGATCACGCTTTTGCCAAAACCCTCGCACAAATGCGGGCCGGTCTTCCTCTGGCAAGCCTTCATACGCAGCCAATTCTTCAGCTGAAGCAATCAAACGAATGTCTTCCAACAAAGCACGTGTCTGGTCATCTACCGTACGCAAATACAAAGAAATCACCTTTTGCGCAGCACCCGTCTCACCCGTTTTCAAATAGGTGCTGAGCAACGGATCCAAGCTTGCTTGATGCAAAGCAGGTTGTGTATCAAACAAATATTGCCACGCAACTGCCGCATCGGCAAACTGGCCTTGTCGAAACCGCACACGTGCCAAATCAAAACGTGCACGTTCATGCATCGGGTTAATCAGTGCTTGTCGTCTATAAGCAGCTGCAGCCCCATCCCAATCACCGCGCTGTTCCAAAAAACGCCCCTTAGCATACCACCACTCACGATGCCGAGGCGACAAAACCAACAAAGAATCCAATGAACCAATTTTACCATCGGCCAAAAACTGGGCCACATGCACTTGCATTTTAGCAGGCTTCCAATTTGGGCGTAATGCCAGAGCTTGTTCAAAAGCTGTTTGCGCTTCTTTCCAATCTTTGCGTCCCAAATGTGCCAAACCCATACCCAAATACACTTCAGGTAATACCCCGCCTTGCCGGTGCACATCGTTGAACAAACGCTCACCATAAGGCAAACTCCCACCTGCAAAATATGCATACCCAATTCCAGATTTTGCCAACAAATCATCAGGCTCTTTTTTAAGTATTGTTTCCATAACCGCGCGTGCCTGATCAGCTTGTGTTGTATCAGGATCTACCAGCTGTGCCACATACCCATTATCAAAGCGCTTGCGCAAATTGCCTTCAAGACCAATCCCTTTAAGAAGAGCAGGGGTTACATCTAACCACCCATACCCCAAACGCGGCCCATAATAACCAGATGCCACAATGGGATTTTCGCCCAACCAATACCCATATAAAAACCGTGCTTTTTCAACACGATCCAAACGATCGTAAAATGCAGCTTTCTCCTCGCCACCATATTGCGCCAATAACATGCGCGCTGTTGCCATACGTTCCTCATCAAATGCGTCAGCCGGAACAGGCGCATCACCTTGTATCTGAAACTTACGCACGCGCTGGATCGTTTCTTCTGTGGTTTTGACCGTCACTTGCAAACGATAAATACCGGGTAACAACCCGTCTAAAGGAATGCCCTCTGCAAAATGAACATCGCCTCGAACCCCCGTAAAGGATCGCAAGTCATCACGTACCACATGCCCATACCGGTCCAACACTGCCATATGCAAATCATAGGCTTGAAAACCTAAGTCATACACCTCAAAATAAAAAAACAAAGGAGAATACACATCGTACCGACGTGATGGATTGGGAACCACAATACGTCCATCTTTTCGAAAAATTTCCAAATGCTCATGTGCCTTGGCAGGGTTGAAACCAACAGCCGTATACAAGTCACTCATGCCCAATGTGTTCGATTTATATTCGGGCGACACAATCTCAAAAACCGCCACACCCGATCGCCCCGTCGCCAAATCACTCAAGGTCAATTCACCCCGATAGGTGCCCGCAGGCAAGCGTACTTGCACCATATCCAAAAACATTCTATTGGGATCTGTTGTCGCCTCCAAAGACTCGGCAGTCATTTGACTTTCGGCTTCTACCTGTTGAACCACTTTGCCACTGTCATCCAATACCCGAAGCGATGGTCGATATCGAGCCAAAAATATCTGATCTTTTTTTTGTTCAAAAGCAAATTGTGCCACAGGAAACCGCAAGGTTACCTCTTCAAACCCTTCACCACCGCGCCACCTAAAGCTGTGCACATCCACTTCAAAAGCGATAGGCCCCTCACCTTGGGGGGGCAAATCCACTTCACCCGCCCAGCAAGGATGGGCCATAATCAACAAAAAAGGGATCACCATCCAGCGCATTTGCCATCTCCTAAAAATAGAGTCACCTAAAAACATATCATCCCTTATGTAAGACGCCACAATACACACGCGAGTTCCAACACGCAACATCATACCATCAATCTGAAAACGGAATACCATGCCCTTGTCCCGGAAACCAAATCATATCGACAAAGAACGACAAACCTGCACCAATATAATACCCCATGATCAACCCTAAAAAAAATGGCCGTGCCCCTCGATACGCTTTACTACCTCCAAAACGCAAAATTGCAAACTTTGCCAACCAACCCAAAAAGATCGGGAAGATAACATTGGTAACCGGATAAGCGGGCCCAGCGGCCAAACCCAAAGGATGCAAAGGCCACCAAGTATAGCGATATCGTAAAAAGTACAGTATCGCAGCCAGCGCCATCCCGCCCACTAGAAAAGCCATCTTGCGCCAATCTGGATCAACAGGGTCTTTGGTATATTTTACAACAAAATCCCAAGGCCCTCGGGCCAAACTGCCAGAAATTTGTGACCCATAATTTCCGGCACCCGCCTCATATCCCATAGATATGGTATACCAAAACGAAACCAAGATACCCACGCCCATTGCCAAAACCAATGCCCAAACCAATTGTCGTTTGTAATCGCGAATCGTATCAAATAGTTTTACAGAATGCGTCAGAGCAGGAATAAGCGTGGTCTTCATATCGCCACACCAACCAAAAGTCATGCCCAAAGCAACCATCGTTTGTGCAGACAAGCGCGAAGTCCCAAAAGTAAACATAATAAATGTTTGCGGGATCATGACCGCCCGAATCGTAATCACACCCGTCTCAGCAATAATCCGCGAAATACCAATATAAACCACCATCATCACAACCAAAAACACCACAACCACCCACAACGCCATGCCCGAAGCATAAAACCAGCAGGCCATATAAAACAACCCACCCAACAAACCAAAAACGGCAGATCGATAAGACAGCAGTTCATCAGAATCATCAACGTTTTCATCACCCCGAAATGCCTTGCGAAAAACATCGCGTAAATGTGTTCGCGCAACCCACATCCCCCACCCCACAACAACAAACCACA
>JABIFK010000481.1 GCA_018650745.1 Candidatus Latescibacterota bacterium
CGAGGCCCGTAAGCGTTTGGATAATGCGACCAAACGCCACCATAAGTGATGCAACCCACCCGACATATGTAGGGATGGTGCACAGGGCGGCCACAGTACCAGCCGTTTTGTTAAATCGAATGGTAAAGAATTCAGCAATAGTGGTCAATCCCATCCGACGCATGAGGCGCACATAGAACAACCCTGCCAATATGAGGCAGAGCGCGGCACCAAATGGGTCAGCTATTACGCCCAAGAATCCTTTTTTGTAAGCTTCACTGGCCGCACCTATCACAATGCCTCCGCCAAACCAAGTGGCGGCCAGTGTGCCTGTTGCCAAAACGATGCCTAAACGCCGTCCGGCAACAATAAAATCGTCTGCGCCTTTGACCTTGCGCCCAGCATATACACCAATGCCTAAGGTTAGCAACACATAACAGGCAAGACCGAGTGTTACGGTCCAAGATACCATAAAAGGTCTCCTTTAAGATTTATCGACGGGGGAACCCTGAATTTTTAACGCTTATTTGATTCGGCCATGCTTTTTCAAGATGTCAATGACCCGATCATGGGGCAATGCTGGCATAACTCGGCTATCGCGACCTGTCATGGTTTCTGCTACGAACAACGCGTTGACAATCGCTTCTTCTGTGGCCTCAATCGTCGCTTGAAATAGGCCATTGAGTTGTCTGTCTCTGAGGGTTATAACTGTGTCTTGGGTTGCTCGATCTCGCGTTATTGTGTGTGCTGTTGAAAATGCGATGGCAAAATCACCGCTGCTGGTGCGTGAAATGGTGCCCGTGCGCGTAATACCAAATGACGCCCGATTGCATAATCTGCGCAATTGATGCGGCAAAAGGGGGGCATCTGTGGCAATGACAACAATAATGGAGCCATCTCGGGTGGGTGGTTTCTCGTCTTTTGGAATTGCCTGACCGATCGGAACGCCATTGATTGTTAAATTAGGACGTCGGCCACAGTTGGCATTGACAAGTACCCCAACGGTATGACCGTTGGGCAATTTACGTGATGATGTGCCAATTCCCGCCTTAAATGCATAAGCACGCATGCCTGTTCCTGCGCCTACAGAACCCTCTTCAACCGGTCCAGAAGCAGCCATCTCGATGGCTTGAATAACATGATCTGTTGTGACATGGCGCCCGGCAATATCATTGAGACCGCCGTCATAGCATTCGGCAACGACAGGGAGGGGGACCCGACCTGCTGATTGTTTGAGCATATAAGCCACGACACCACTGTATCCTTCACCAATACTTAAAGTATTGGTCAGCACAATGGGTACTTCAAGCAACCCCCGTTCGTTTACCCAAGACATGCCGGTCATTTCACCGTTGCCGTTGAGAGACACTGCGGCAGCATAGAGCTGATTTTCATAGACATCCGTATTGGGCACAATGGCAGTTACACCCGTGCGAATGGGGCCTTTGCCCACGACGAGTTTTCCTTCGCCTTTGTGCAGGGTCGTATGCCCAACCTTAACACCGGGCACGTCTGTAATGGCATTGAATACACCTATGGGCAAGGTGCCTATTTGGACACCAGCAGTGCGTGCTCTGGGCCGTTGTGCGTGAGCCGGAATCGCAATAAACAATGCCAATAAAAAGTAAGGTAGATATCTCATTGTAAACCTCAGCGGGTCATTTTTTTTACAAAGGAGAGGATGAAGAGTGCAATCATAAAAGCACCCACAAAACCTTCGACAGCAGCAAACGGGCGAGACCATCCAGCAGGGGCAAAGTCGCCGTATCCCAACGTGGTAAAGGTGACAATGCTAAAGTAGATTGCATAACCGAAATATTTCATGTTTTCTGCAAAATCCAAAGTGGTACTGAGCGCATAAATCTTACTGTTGTGTACGAGCCCCAACATCCCAAATAAAAATGCGTTGACCAATATGTATGTGATAGCTGATCCAATGATGCGATACGGGACTTCGCCGTATCCACAGAGTGCATCGATGAGACGCGACCACATACGTGCAACTGAAAATTTGGGCATTTGTTTGCGTTTAACAACCATTTCGTTATAAAAAAAAGAACCGGCAATATCAGACGTACCGGCAGCTTCGTAGCACTTGCGAATGTTGCGATAAATTTCCTCGGCTTCGAGGTATTTTTCCAACGCGGCTTTTAGGTTGCCGTTTTTGTGGTGTGCGTCTGCTTCTTTGTGATTATATAGCTTGTTGCCAATGCCCCAGTTCACGCGCTCGAGGTTTACCCTTGTGAGATCTGTTCCCAGTAAGTTTGCATTTTCAAGGGTTGCTTCTTTCAAATTGGCATCTGTCAAGTTGGCTTTGAACAAGCTTGCATTGGATAAGTTTGCGCCAAAGAGATGTCCCAAAGATAAGTCTACTCGGCTCAAATCCGCATCAGAAAGGTCTGCTTCAATTAAGTACGCATTTGAAAGATCCATTCTGGCCAAATTGAAACCTGAGAGTGTGTCGCCTTTTTTGGCCATACTTTCTAATTCTGCTTTTAAATTCCCATCATTTTTTTCAGCCGATGTGTGCCAAATACATCGTTTTTTTGTGGGCTGGGCATTTTCGATGCAGGGCGTGCCAGAGGGTGAAATGTATGTGCAGGTTGACATAGATAGAATGCTCTCATTGTGGGTGGTGACGATCTTTCCAGGTGATACCGCCCAATGTACCTGTGAGCCCAATAAAAAGTATGTAGATGGGTTGGAGTATTTCCCAGATAGGCCAAACCCACAGCAGATCCGTACGTTCGAAAGTTTGCGCACCCTTGGAGATCACAAGCCAATCTGTCAGGGCTTTGACCAACCAGCAAGTCAATGGTATCAGATATGACTGTGGTTGCATCAGAAGAGAAATGGGAATAAGGGCATGTGAGCCAAAAACAACCAGAATATACACAAAAAAAACGGGATTCAAACGAATTTGAAAGGCGGCGTTTGAGGCCCAGCGTTTGCGTTGACGCCAAAAACTACGTGGTGTTTCTGGCCGATGTGTGCTCACAAAGGTTTTCGGGTCTGATGCAAAGACCATTTTATCGGGTGTGTCTTGTCTGAACAGTTGCAATAAGAGCACGTCGTCTCCCGATGGCCTGTGTGAAACTGAGGCAAATCCGCCAACACGCTCGAACAAATCTTTACGATAGGAAAAGTTCTGGCCCGTAGCAGCCAAGGGATAACCCCAATTGGCTGAACCTGCAGCCGCACTCATGAGTGAAAGGAAATCACACCCTTGCAACTTTTCAAATAAGGATAGAGAATCTTGTTGGGTTTTGATCTGAGAAAATCCGATGATGACATCTGTATCGGTTTGCATGTAGGCTGCCAAATTTCCGAGCCAAGTGGGGGGCACTTGGCAGTCGGCGTCGGTGGTGACAATCCATTCTCCTTTGGCGTGATGGATGCCCACAGACATGGGGCGCTTTTTGGCTGCCATGTGAGGATATTGTTGATCTACGTTGAGCAGGTGGATGTGGGTGTGTTTTTGTGCAATTGTTTCGACAAGTTGTGCGGTTTGATCGGTTGACTCATCGTTGACAACAAGCACTTCAAAGTGGGTGGATGGGTAGGTCTGTTGGGTGAACCCAGTTAGACACTGGGTGATATAATCCGCTTCATCTCGGGCCGCGATAACGACCGAAATAAACGGTTTGGGTCTGGTTTGTGGTGGGATATTGGAGCGGAATAGACCGGAAAAAAAACAAAGCGCCACAACACAGTAGAGAATTGTCGTGACAATGAGAATGATATTGATGAAGTCCACGTTTTATGGTTTGACCTGTTCTATGTCGTAAAAGAGGCCCTTGATGCCTTCTGAGCAGTTGTTGCAAATGGGAACTGAGGCACGGTCATTTAAGATGGCATTGCGAAAGTCGGTATATTTTTCACCCGTCCAAACAGCATCAAAGGGTTGAGCATTTCCTGCAGTGCCCAAACCGTAATGCACATCTTTGTCAAAGCAGCAAGGAGACACGGCGCCATCCCAATTGATAACGGTACTATACCACAAGTGTCTGCAGGTGTTGGCTATTTTGCTTTTTGTCGATAATTTTTCAACGCCATAATCATACCGGCTTAGATTCTCATCTTCAGGAAGGAAGGTTTCAGCTTCTTCTTCTGTATAGACTTGGGCTGTTTTGAGTGAAAGCCGGTCTACACCCAACTCTTGGGACAGATTTCGAGCCGCTTCAATTTCATGCTCATTGTGTTTCATGATGATAAATTGTAAATGAATGACGGGATGGTTCGCTTTTAACTTCTTCTTTGCTTCTACGAGCAATCGAATGCCATCTAATACCCGGTCAAAGTTGCCGCCCACGCGATATTTTACATACGACTCGGACGTGACGCCATCTAAAGAGACGATGATTTCAGAAAGCCCAGAATCAACGATGTCTTCAGCAATTTCTGGCGATTTGATATAATGCACATTGGTGCTGGTCAGCGTGGGCACATTGTGCGCTGTTGCGATACGCACCATGTCAGTGAGGTGTTTGTTGATGAAGGGTTCGCCTTGATTCCAAAGCATGAGCAAAAAAAGATGCTCGGCTTGTTCTTTGAGCACTTTCTCAAAACGTTCCAACTCCATTGTGCCGCGTGGGCGTGTCATCTCGCCATTGCCCGACGGACACAGAGGGCATTTCAAATTGCAGAAATTCGTTGGTTCCACCATAAGTACAAAGGGTTTGCCCAAGCGAATGTCGCGTTTAAATATGTTGGAAAGGGCGTATGAGGTAATAACTTTGCCTGCATTCCACAGCCTTTTGGGTGTAAGAGCATGTCGATAGCTTTTAAGGGTGGAAGGCAAAAGTTTGATTGAGAGCATATTTTATTTCCATTTGGTGGGCATGAGTGCACCCAAGGCGCAAAAGATGACTACGTAAGGTACTAGGATGGCTTCGAGAATGGGAAACCATATGAATTGTTGCAAACTGCCAAAGCGCTTGGCGGCAACTGTTAAAACAGCCATGTCGGCTGTTGATTTGAGTACCAAACACAAACCGACGGTGTAGAACGCGCTGGGGAAATAAAGAAACCAAAGGGGCAACAGAAACAATATAAGATGGAATATATACACCGCAAGGGCTGGAAGCAATGCGTTGGTATCATAATGTAGTGATTTAGATTGATAGCGCACTTGCCGATTGAGTTGATTGTCTGTGTGTACGCTTGAGGGGACTTTGGCGTTTGGTGAGTGGTGGAACGCAATGTGATAAGCGCTTTTTGCAATTTTGTTCATGAGGTAGACATCATCTCCACCTAATATGTGGCCTACACCTTCAAATCCGTGCACGTCATCATAAGCTTTACGCCTATAGGCCAGATTGCGCCCCGAGCAAGTAAGGGGAAACCCCAATCCAATACTTCCGGCAGACAAAGCCGCAACGACCAAGCTTTGTACACCCAAAAGGGGATTGAATAGGCCCGGCGGCGCCAGAAGGGGTGCATATCCTACAATCATGCCGATTGGGGGCGTAAAACATTGTATGGTATTTTGTATCCAATCAGGCTCTGGTGCACAGTCGGCATCTGTGGTGAGAATGATCTCACCTTGGCTGGCCATTATACCTTGATGAAGGGCATTTTTTTTAGGGCAAAGGTGGTCTTGATGGGTCACCGAAATGATCGTTAGGTTGGGCAGTGTGCAGTTTTGAGCTTGTTCTATTGTGCGATCGGTGGAACGGTCATTGACGAGAATGATTTCGATCTTTTGAGAAGGATAACTTTGAAGCTTAAGTGCCTGGAGACAGCTTTTAATATTCACGGCTTCATTTCGTGCGGCTATAACTACAGTCACAAACGGTTGCGCTGTGTTCTTGTGCTTTGCCAATCGAAAAAGGCCTGTCATTAATAACAAGGTAAACAAAATATACAAACCACACAGACCAAGGGTCATATAGAGGAGCGCTTGGATCATTATGTTGTTGTCTGTGTGGTATTTGGGGTGGGCAGGAGGGAAATTTCCATCGCAGCATCCCTTTCAAAATGTTTGCTTCTTTTTTTGAGCTGATGCTCACTTCCTAAAGAAATCAAGTGGCTTATATGGTATCACTTTTCGGTTCATTGAGAAAGCTGAAACTTGGATTGCTATTGAAATAGAAAGAGGTTGACACGGTATGGGTATCGGGGTATAATCGACGTTCAATCATCATTGTTCTGTAAATTGGGTTCATTATATGAGCAAGCAAGATATCTGGCCGTCAAAAGCCTATAAAAATATGAAGTTTCTGAATAACCCCGAGGCCCGAACGCTGCGGATATTGGCAGAATACCTAGAACCTCAAGAGCGTTTTCGGCAAACAGGTGTCGAAGACACGGTTGTCTTTTTTGGATCAGCACGGATCTTGCCCCAATCTCAAGCCAAAAAACAGTTAAAAGACTCGCAAAAAAAAGTAGATCAGGCAAAGCGGAAAACCGCTAAGCTGAAACACGATTTGGTTTTGGCGCAATCTGGGCTCAGATTATCTCAATATTATGAAGATGCTGTCGAATTGGCACGCCTTATGACGATCTGGTCTGAAGGATTGTCCGGCAGTCGGCGTTTTGCGATTTGTTCTGGTGGTGGCCCAGGCATTATGGAAGCTGCAAACAAGGGTGCGGCAAAGGCTGGGGGACCATCGGTTGGTCTAAATATCAGTTTGCCATTTGAACAACATGCCAATCCCTATATCACAGATGAACTCAATTTTGAGTTTCATTACTTTTTTATGCGCAAACTTTGGTTTGTCTATTTGGCCAAGGCTGTGGTTATTTTTCCGGGTGGGTTTGGTACTTTAGATGAATTCATGGAAGTCTTAACCCTCCTGCAAACGCGTAAAGTTGAAAAATCTATTCCCATGATACTTTATGGTTCTGAGTTTTGGAATGATGTGTTGAACTTCGAGGCCCTTGTCAAATGGGGCGTTATCAGCCCAGCCGATTTGGACATGTTTCATATGGTCGATTCACCCCAAGAAGCGTCTGCATATTTACAGGACGCGTTGACCCACTTGTATTTATGATGAGTCTATTTTATGCCTATTGATGATTCTCTCTATCGCTCATTGTTTGATGCTGTGCCAGATGTCATATTGCAAATTGACGCGCAGGGCATTATCCAGGTTGCGAATTCCCGATTTGAAGGTGTTTTTGGTCGGGCACCCCATGAGGGTGAAAGATTCCAGGATCTGTTATCCTCTGAGCACGTTGCAAGTTTTGAAGTGATGCTTGCTGGTGTCACAGATGGTACCAGCATGCCTGAAAGTGAAATTGAAGTGGTGGGTGCCTTGGAGCGTTCTACGCCTATGATGCTTGATGTGCGTGAAACGGTCGGTGATGTCTCTTCATTTTTGTTGCGTTTGAGAGATTTGACAGAAATTAAAGGCTTAGAGCAAGAATACCGAAATTTGTTTGAAAGTATCGCCGATGCTGTATTTATTGGGGACCCTGACTCTGGGGAGGTTTATCAAGTGAACCGGCGCGCATGTGACTTGACTGGGTATGCACATGGCGAACTTGTTAGTGGTGATTATGATTTTGTACACGATGTCAGTTGGGATACGATTCGACAAGAGATTGATGAAGTGGGGGGGCAAGCCTTGAGTGGGCGCGAAATGACGCTGATGGGCAAAGAG
>JABIFK010000857.1 GCA_018650745.1 Candidatus Latescibacterota bacterium
CATTTGATTTGCTTCACCCCCACATAAAACCTAAAATGTCTCTGTTGGATGTCGGCTGCGCAAGTGGACAAGCCTGGCATACTTTCAAATCATTACAGGTCAATTACCATGGCATTGACAGTTATGAACGGAGCATCAAAATGGGTCAGCATATTTTGCCCCAATATGATCTCCCCGCTCACCATCTTCGTGTTTTAGATTTAGAAGATCTTCCACTTGAAGAAACGTATGATGCCATTATTTGCTTAAGCGTATTCTACTACTTTCCAATGTTCCACCGGCCCTTAGAAATTTTAGCTCGTGCAACAGAAAAATGGCTTATTATTCGATCAAGCTTTGCAGAAGACACAGAGATTCGAGATTACCCTGATCCGCTATTAGAAGAGGGCTATCAGCACTTACGCACCTATTTGAATATTTTCAGCCGGTCTAAAATTGAAGACTTTCTTGTGGCCGAGGGTTTTCAAGTCACTTGGATCCCTGATGACCGGCAGACAAACTGTTTTCAAAACAAACCTGAAGAAGTTGCTCAAATTCCTATTCCTGCTGAGTTTTTATTGGCCGAACGAATAGCGCCATCTCCACTAAAAAAATATGCCACAAACGCTTAAGACACTAAAGTTTGAGATACTATGCGAATTATGATTATAGGTTTTGGTGCTATTGGGCAACGTCATTTTAAGAATCTCATCAAAAGAACAGATTGCGAAATTGCCATTTGTCGTCGATCCCAACAAGACGCAAATAAAACCCAAACACAGTGGGGTATCCCTGCGTTTGAAAGTCTTCAGGCAAGTGAAAATTGGCATCCTGACTGTGTGATTATTTGTACGCCGACAAGTACACATGTTGGCACTGCACAATGGGCTATTAATCAAGGAAGCCATGTTCTCATAGAAAAACCAATTTCACATACTTTAGACGGTGTCGACACGCTCATTGCCAAAGCAAAAGAACAAAAACTAAGTATCAAAATTGCCTGTAATTTACGCTTTCATCCAGCATTGCTGACCATCAAAGAAACCATTGCAGAAGGTCGTATCGGCTCCTTGTTATCGATACGCGCAGAAGTTGGCACATACCTCCCTGACTGGCACCCCTCCCAAGACTATCGAACAGAATACAGCGCTCGATCAGATTTGGGTGGAGGAGCATTACTGACCCTCATTCACGAACTCGATTATATATATTGGATAGCAGGCGAAGTTGACAAAGTAATAGGATGGCGCACACATATATCCCAACTCGAAATCGACGTTGATGACATTACAGAATGCATTTGCCACCATACCAGTGGCGCTATAAGCTCTGTCCACATGGACTTTCTTGATAGATCTTATAACCGACGCTCTCGTTGGGTTGGTGCATTAGGCACTTTAGACTGGGCATGGGGCGGTCCCGTTCGCTTGTTGGGACCGCAAAACCAAGAAGAAGAACTTTGGAACGACCCTCATTTTGACTTAAACCAAACTTATATCGACGAAGTAGAAGACTTCCTTTGCACCGTCACGTGCAATAACAGCTCATTGACCTCCGGCATAGAGGGCAAACGCGTATTGGAAATTGCTCAACAAATAAGGACCATATAATGTCTGGTATACTCGCTGTCATACCTGCTCGAGGTGGGTCCAAAGGATTGCCTCGCAAAAACATCCTCCCCTTGGCCGGTATCCCACTGATAGAACATTCCATTCGGTTGGCCAAAATGTGCCCTGAAATCACACGCATTGTGGTTTCAACGGACAATACAGAAATTGCAGATATCGCCCAAAGCAAAGGGGCCGAAGTTCCTTTTTTGCGCCCACAAGAGCTCGCACAAGATGATACCCCTATTCTACCCGTTTTACGTCATGCGCTCGAAACGCTTGACCCAAATAGAGATCAATACGATTATCTGTTGTCACTCGAACCCACAAGCCCCGGGCGTATGCCCAGTGACATCACACAGGCAGTAGCAAAATTAGAAAACCAATCCCAAGCAGATGGTATCATTGGCGTTCACCAACCCGAGTACAATGTCTTTTGGCATTCAGTCATTGAAAAAGACGGTTGGTTAACCGACTTGTTTGAAGAAGGCGCGAAATTTACGCGCCGCCAAGACATCCCAACAGTCTATAGGCTAAATGCCTGTCTTTTTTTATGGCGTGCTGAATTTTTGCGCAAACCAGGGCAAACCAACTGGCGTGTAGGAAAACACCTCATTCACGAAGTCCCTGAAAAAAATTTCGTACATATTGACGAACAATATGAACTCGACAAAGCGGACCTCTTGATCCAGCACGGATTTATACAACTCCCTTGGTTAACAGAAAAGTAAATCATGCGCAAACTCAATGAACTCATGAATTTGTCTCAGAAAAAAAGCCTCATTATTGGTGGTGCGGGTTACGTAGGCCAAGCCGCGGCCCAGGCGTTATTAGAATTGGGTGCCCATGTCACATTACTCGATCGTGATATTGAGGCAGCCAAGACAAGGGCGAATCAACTTAATCAAGAATACCCCAACTGCGTAGAGGCTTATGAATGTGATCTTTTAGACGAGCAATCTACCCGTCAAGTTTTAAAAGACGCCATATCAAATTTAGGCGGTTTGGATATACTCATTCACACAGCAGCTTTTATTGGCCTCTCCCAAATTGAAGGTTGGAATGTTCCATTTGCAAAACAACAGGTTCCCGTATGGGATGATGCTCTTCGCGTCAATCTCACATCGGCATTTATCGCGGCCCAAGAAGCCCAGGAAGCACTACAAGCATCGGGCAACGGCCGCATCGTCTTAATGGGGTCAATCTATGGCATGGTTGGGCCAGATATGAGTCTATATGACAACACACCCTTGGGAAATCCACTTGCATATGGCACAAGCAAAGGTGGGCTCATACAATTAATGCGATACCTTGCTTCTTTATTCGCACCGTCTATACGCGTCAATCTCATTTCGCCAGGTGGTATTGAGCGCGGCCAACCCGATGTCTTTATCGAACGTTATAAACAGCGAACCCCCCTCAATCGCATGGCCATTGAAGAAGATGTCAAGGGCGCAATAGCCTACTTGGCCAGTGACCTATCGGCTTACGTCACCGGACACAACCTCGTCATAGACGGAGGGTGGACAGTGTGGTAAATACTATTAAAGTAGCCAATCAAACCATAGGATTGGGACATCCCTGTTTCATTATTGCTGAAGCCGGTGTGAATCACAATGGCAACCTGCAAATGGCTTTGCAGTTGGTTGATGCAGCAGCCAACGCGGGTGCGAATGCAATCAAATTCCAAACATTCAAAACGGAATACTTGGTGACCCCAAACGCAGTTAAAGCCTCCTATCAGTTGCAAACCACAGACGCCAACGAGTCGCAATTTGAGATGCTCAAAAAGCTGGAGTTATCACCAGAAGATCACAAGACCATTTTGGCACATTGTAAAACAAAAGACATTCTATTTATGTCCACACCTTTTGAAGAAAGCAGCGCTGACTTTCTCCAGTCTTTAGACATATCTGTTTTCAAAACCCCCTCAGGTGAAATAACCAATCTCCCCTTTTTACATCATGTTGCAAAAAAACAGATTCCGATCATAGTCTCTACGGGCATGTCTCACTTAGGTGAGGTAGAATCGGCTGTTGATACCATTGCCAAAACCGGAAACAATCAATTGGCGCTGCTTCATTGTGTAAGCAACTATCCCACAGACCCACAAGATGTCAACCTCAAAGCGATGCACACATTGCACACTGCATTCGGGTATCCTGTGGGTTACTCTGATCACACTCAGGGCAGTGAGATAACCTTGGCAGCTGTCGCACTCGGTGCCAGTGTCATCGAAAAACACTTCACACTCGATCGCACTATGCCAGGGCCTGATCATCAAGCGTCTTTAGAGCCTCAAGAGTTGTCTGACTTAATCTGTGGTATTCGCAATATAGAACGTGCCATTGGCTCAGGCCAAAAAGCTCCAGCAGCAAGTGAAGAGAACTCAGCCTCTGTCATTCGCAAAAGTTTGGTCGCCGCCCAAAACATCTCAAAAGGTGAAAAACTAACAGAAGATGTGATTGCCATTCGACGTCCTGGAACAGGCCTGCCACCAACAGTGCGTCCATTTTTATTGGGTCGCACCACCAAAGTCAATATTCCAGAAGGCACAGTTCTTAGCTTGGACATGTTATTATGAAAAACATTGGTGTTGTCACTGTTGCGCGTTCAGATTATGGCATCTATATGCCCGTTTTAAAAAAAATCCAAACTCACGCGAGCCTGGATTTATGTTTGTTGGTATCCGGCATGCACCTTTCACCAGAATTTGGGAAAACAATAGAAACCATTGTCGATGATGGATTTCCGATTGGCGACCAAATTGAAATGCTCATCTCCTCAGACAGCCCAGAAGCCATTGCCAAATCAATGGGTTTAGGCACAATAGGCTTTGCACAATCTTATGCACGCCAAAAGCCAGATCTATTGCTCATTCTGGGAGACCGCTTTGAAATGCATGCAGCAGCAGTAGCCGCCTTGCCATTCAATATTCCGATTGCGCACATTCACGGTGGGGAATCAACTGAAGGGCTCATAGATGAATCTATTCGTCACTCACTTACCAAAATGAGCCACCTACATTTCGCATCAACACAAAAATATGCCAATCGCATTGTGCAAATGGGTGAAGCACCTTGGCGTGTCAAAGTCAGTGGTGCCCCATCGCTAGACAACTTAAACGATATTCCATTGTTGTCCCAAAAAGCCATAGAACAGGAGCTTGGTTTTAAATTGGCTGACCAAGTCTTATTGATAACATATCACCCTGTAACTTTAGAATACGAGAACACAACTCAAAATATCCAGAACTTGCTACGGGCGGTTGAGGCGGTTGACATACCCACCATATTCACCTATCCCAACTCAGACACACAAGGTCGCCAGATTATCGCCCACATAGACCAATTTGTCCAACAACATCCCAAGCATCACGTTGTCACCAATTTGGGCACCCAGCGTTATTTTAGCCTCATGCAACATGTCACAGCAATGGTCGGCAATTCCTCTTCGGGTATCATTGAAGCAGCCTCTTTTAAACTGCCCGTGGTAAATATTGGCAACCGTCAAAAAGGGCGTGTTCATGCGCATAACGTCATACCCGTGACCGAAAATACGCAAACCATTGTTGACGGTATTCAACAGGCCATTTCATCTACATTTAATGAATCCCTGACAAACCTTGAAAACCCATATGGCAAGGGACAGGCTGCAGACATCATCGTTGACACCTTGCATAATACGACCTTAGATCAAAACCTATTGATGAAACATTTTAAC
>JABIFK010000578.1 GCA_018650745.1 Candidatus Latescibacterota bacterium
CGTCTGGGCCAAACCGCCTCAAGGCGCACCCGGTGATGACATCAAACCGCCCGACGTACAACACTTGGGCTTTGTGATCGAAATTGGCACTGTACGCGTTTATGTTTCTGGCGACCCGATCAACACCTTTTCCAAATACGACGAACTCATTCGCCCCATTGCCGACTTACAACCCGACATAGGCTTCCTCACAAACCATCCAAACGAGGGAGAATTCCCCTTCTTTGACGGCTCCGTGGATATGGCCCTCAAACTGGGCTTAAGCGCTGCCGTGCCCACACACTATCAATGTTTTGTCACACGCAACTACGACCCACATGAATGGGCCGCCCATTTTCCAAAGGATGGCCCAGAAGCCATTATCATACCGTACAACGAAGCGATTGTATATCCGGCATAAACAAAGAACAAATTAGGTACCCAAAAAAGCTACTGAATACGCCGTTACTCACTCGAAATCACCCAATCTCTATTGATCACTTAGGCAAATTCAATGTCTCGTACAATCCTCGCACTTGGTCTGCTTTCTCTCTGTTGGAGCACAGCTATGTCTCAGTCCATCCACATCGGTCAATCTTCTCTTTTGCCCGACGACCCCACCACCCATTACAGCCGAGCAGTCAACTTTGCTCCGGGCACTGGTGAAACAGTCGATCTCAACCCCCCACGTTTCCGGTGGCGTTATTATTCTCCTCAATCTACCAAAAACAGCAACCATACTTTTCAATTCCAAATCGCTAACGATGACAAATTTGAAAACCTCATTCACGACATCAGCACACCCTTCAACTTCTACAACACCATTCCCCCACTTGAAGGTACGGGCCCATTTCATTGGCGGATCGGATACAAAGAAGGCACCACCAATACCTTTATTCACTGGAGCAACACCAGATCTTTTACTATTGCACCAGACGCCCAAGTTTGGGATCGCTCATCAATGGCCAATCCCGACTTCTCCAACGTCGGTCATCCACGCCTGCTTTTTACAAAAGAAACATTGCCCGACTTGCGAGAACTCATTCAAAAAAATGAAGACTCACAAAACATCTTTGCTCGCATGCAACGAGACGCCGATGAATTCATTGAATTGGCGTGGTGGCAAAACGGATTACCCAAAACGGATTTAGAATCAGCGCAAGAGGCATACTATCAAATAGCAAGCAAGCTCACACACATTGCATTTGTCTATAGGATGACCCAAGACGAAAAATACGCGCCCGTAAAAGAACACGCACTCGCTTTTGCCCGCTATCCCAAAGGCGGTCTCTCTTCACCAGAGGGTGCTGGTGGTGAAAAAGATTCGAACGAAGACGCCACACAAGCCACCGAATTTCTCGCATTACTTTATGACTGGCTCTACCCCGACCTTACCGAAACCGAGCGTGCAGATTTTGTCCACTCACTGGATTGGCGCATCGAAAGCTTTGTCTACGACTTTGCTTGGAAACGCAACCACGACGGCACCCGCCCCGCCTATGTACACGGAAGCTCTCTTTCTGTCATCGGTGCAAGCCACGGTTTTGAAGGATTCTTCGACACCTTCCCTGCGTGTTTGGCTATTTATGAAGATTCAGAACACGCCCGAGAAGGATTTCACTTGGGCATCAATTTTATGGCCGGTGTCGGTTCTGCACACGGGTTTAGTGAAGGCTGGAACGAAGGCCCCGGCTACGGCAACTCCAAATGGGCGTGGCAAGTCAACGCAATGAGTTACCTCGACAGCGTCTTTCCCGGTTATGGCGTTGGCCAAAATCCTTGGGTCAAACGCACGGGTGCATTTATGCGTCTTCAAACGCCTGTAGGATTGCAACACGCTCCCTGGGGACACGGGTCTAACAACACCAGCTACTTTGAAAGCGGTCACCGTCGTGCCTACCGCAAACTTGCCTATCTCACAGGTGACGGTCGTTTCTTGGCCAATTGGCAAGCCTACGATTGGACGACAAAAGGATACCTTGCCCGGCCGTGGATTGAGTGCGCGTTGCCACTATGGCGCGAACACCCCACCCCCGTTGTCGAAGAAAATCACGTTCGCGCTTTCCCACGCTCCGGCTGGGTAATGACCATGTCAGGTCCCCCCAATGATCCGACGACATACAATAATGGCCTCGGCATGGTCTTTGCCGCCCGCCCGCGCGGTGGGTACAGCCATTCGCTTGCCTGTGACAACAGCTTTCACATCTTCGGTTACGGTCACGACCTGTCCCACGCAGGGGGTGCCACACCCTATGGCGATGCGTGTTCTTACCATTCGATGAGTCACAACACCATTCTCGTAGATGGACTCGGGCAATTTCAAGGACGCTCGGATCAGGCTGCCCAAGTTATCGCGCGTCTTATCGCATTTGAAAAATCTGGCGACATAACCTACTGGTGTGGCGACGCAACACTTGCTTATCCACGTAAACCTGGCGAAGTCAAACACTGGTGGGGCGGCCTTGACGACATTTACAAAGAACGCGACGCTCGCCACCTCACACGTTTTAATCGCCACGTGCTCTTTGTGCGCAACAAATACTTTGTCATACTCGACGATCTCGAAGCATCTAAACCCACTGCCTTCACGTGGCTCTATCACATCAAACCCGAGGGGCCATTTAACCTCAACGCACACAGCGGGTCTTTTACTTATCAAATTGACAGCGTAAAAGTAGACGTCGTACACTTACTGGGTGCTGGCCAACTTGACATTCATGATATGCAAGGCAACGAGGGTCTCAAAAACCCTCTCACGGGCGAAGATTACACCGAAGACTGGAAAAGTCGCGAAGGAGATGCTCCGTTTGACGTTGCCCACAATCTATTTATGACCAACAAAGAACCTCAAAAAAAATGGCGATTCTTAAGCGTTATTTTGCCAACACCACCAGACGACAATTCAGAATACAAAATTGAACGCTTAGACAATCTCACCATTAAAGTCACGGCCTTTGGGCAAACCGATATCATCAGCTTTGATCCCAATACGAAGCACAATGCAACGGTCACCATAGATTTGCCCACCATTGCCAAAACAGGGCTTCACGAATAGATTTGTCTTTTGATAAAAAAATCATCACCCACATCAAGAAAGCGAACCCAATGCCCGAACCCGCATACCAAGCTGTCATTTTCGATATGGATGGCCTCATTGTAGATTCCGAAACCATTTATTATAACGCCTATAACCAAACACTCAACGACTTAGGTGTCGATATTCCACGCGAAGAATACATGCGCTGTGTGGGGCACCCCGTAGAAGGCAACAGTGCCGAAGCCGTTAAAATCTACGACCTGCCCATTCGCCCCGAAGACTTTCTCGAGTCGTGGATGAAGCGCTTTGAAAATGCCATTGGGGATCCTGAGCAAATCGAACTTATGCCAGGCTTCCTCGACCTTATAGCCCACCTGCGCCAAAAAAAATACAAACTCGGCATCGCCTCATCCACACCACGTCACAGAATGCAAACCACACTCAAAAACGGCGTGTTGCCTCATTTGGATGTTGACGCCATTGACCAAATTTTTAGCGCACTTTTTTCAGGAAGCGATGTCACCAACACCAAACCCGATCCGGAAATCTATCTCAAAGCAGCTGCCAAATTAGACGTTGAACCCAAACACTGCATTGTTTTTGAAGACAGTTCTGCAGGTGTTCAATCGGCCAAAGCTGCTGGCATGACCAGTGTTGCCGTACCCAATTTCTTCACCGCACATCACGACCACAGCCAAGCCCATCACATTCTCAAAAGTTTGCACGAAGCAATTCCAATGCTGTAACCCCAACTACAACATTAAAAAGCTCTGGTGTAAAAACACCAGAGCTTTTTTTATTTTAACATCCACATACGATAGACAAAATACTCTATCGCCTTCATCAAATCCAAAGATCAAGAGGTGCGTGTTTAATCAATGCCCGTAAAATATCACTTCGCGTAATAATACCCACAACCAGACCTTCCTCGTCTACAATGGGCATACACCCAATTCTTTCTTCAAACAAAACCCGTGCAATTTCACGAATATTTGTATCGGGGGTGGCTGTAAGAACGCTTTTGCTCATAATATCTGCAACGAGCCGGAGCTCAATGGTCTCGCTTGTATCGTCTCCATCATTTGGCAACGCAAAAAGATCACGATCAGACACAACCCCCAAAATAAATCCTTCCGAAGTAACCACAGGCACATGACGGAACCGCCGTGACCTCACAAGCTTACGCACATCATTTAAGCTTGTGTCGGGGTCAATACTCACAACAGACGCGCTCATAATCTGCTCTGCCCGAACCGCCAACTTCGGTTTACTCGGATGTTTCACTTGTTCCTTATAAGCCGAAATCGCCTCCGACGCCTCGAAATCTCCCGATTTAGCCTGACGGAGCAATCTTTTGGGCGTTGCGACTTTGGCTCCCACATACACATTGCGCCGAATGGGATCAAGCGGTTGGATCGAATCGTCGTCGGTCATCGTGTCTGCGTGATAATGCCAAAACGGCATCGGAACCTCCTATCCCAAATTCGAGATATATTCGAATACATTAAACCAGTTTACCCCACACCCCGTCACACCCATGTCAAAAATGTGTATAAAAGAAATATATGTCATTCAAAATTTATATCAATCACCACATTTAATAAATCATAGTTTTCGTAGACAAAAACATATATATGCCTAAAATACCAGTATAGTTCTAAAACAATAAAGTTCATTTTTCATTCTAACAAAAGGCAGGTCACCAAAGTAACCTGCCTTTTTATCTGTTTTTAATGGTTTTGGAAAGGAGGTTTGTGTTGGGTTCCGTGTCTCTCCTCATTTTATTTCTTCCGTGTTTTTCCGTGATCGTGACCTATAAATAAGCCGTAGACCCATCAGGCTTCATAACAGCTTTACGTTCCCAATGAATGTATTCATCTTTGCTAATGGCTTCCTCGTCTACTTCCACGCCGTAACCTGGGCGGTCCGGTCGCAAGTCTAAATACCCATCTTTTGGAATATACGGATCATCCAACCAATGGCTGCTGCCTTCGGGTAAATTGTATTCCAAAATTTCAAAGTTGGCAGTTGCCGCACAAAAATGAACATTCACTGCCGTCGCCAAAGGACCCATTGGATTGTGCGGTGCCACATTCACATAATGCGCTTCGGCAATGGCCGCAATCTTGCGCATTTCCAACAAACCGCCACACGCACAAATATCGGGCTGAATAATATCGGCCCCATCTTTCGACAACAAATCTAAAAACTCAAAACGCGTATACAGAGATTCACCCGTTGCAAGCGGCACCGTCATTTGAGACCTTAACTTCGCCCAAGCGTCACTGTTCTCTGGCCGCAAAGGTTCTTCATAAAAAAGAGGATCGTAGGGTGCCAAAGCATTGGCCAACTGCAAAGCCTTAATCGGCGAAAAGATCTTTGCGTGTGGATCAAATGCCACGTCCCAATCGTCATCAATGTTCTCACGCAATTCTTCGAAATATTTCGCCGCCGCATCACACACACGGCCCCAGCGATTCGAATTTGGCTCCAATTTAAACGGCGTTGTCTTAAATGCCGTAAATCCATATTTCGCATTCAATTCCTTAGCTTGCTCAGCCGCAGCCTTTCCATCATCCCCTCGAATGGACCGATAAACCCGTATTTTATCGCGCACATTGCCACCTAACAATTTATACACAGGCAAACCCGCAGCACGTCCACTCAAATCCCACAATGCGTGATCTAACGCCGACATCGCCGCTAAGCCCAAAGCCCCTGGCGGAAACCGCATCTGTTGAAACAGCTTCAACATAATGTATTCAATACGCGTCGGGTCATCGCCCTTAATCAATTCAAAGATATAATCAATCACCGGTGGAATGGCCAAATCAGGCCCGTGATTATACACCTCACCCCATCCATAAACGCCCTCATCCGTCTCCACCTTGAGCAAAACCCGCGGGCGATTTCGATCCCGCGTCATAACAGACTTCAATCCCGTAATCTTCATCCTACCCTCCATTAGAGAAAACAACGAATCAACGACAAAACCGTTCGAAACTCCCCGAATTTGTTGGCAGCTTCGATTCGTCGATTCGTCGATTCGTCGATTCGCCTAAAGATACGCTGTAGACCCATCCGGTTTCATAATCGCCTTACGTTCCCAATGAACATATTCATTGTTGCTCAAAGATGCCTCATCAATCTCCACACCCAATCCAGGCCTATCGGATCTTAATTCCAAATACCCATCTTTGGGCAAATAAGGATCATCCAACCAGTACAGATTGTCATTGGGTTTGGGCACATGATATTCCAAAATTTCAAAATTGGGTGTCGCGGCACAAAAGTGAACATTCACCGCCGTCGCTAAAGGACCCATTGGATTGTGTGGTGCCACATTCACATAATGCGCTTCGGCTATGGCCGCAATCTTCCGCATTTCCAACACCCCCCCGCACGCACAAATATCGGGCTGAATGATATCCGCTCCGTCTTTTGACAACAAATCTAAAAACTCAAACCGCGTATACAAACACTCACCCGTTGCAAGTGGCACCGTCATTTGAGATCGCAATTTCGCCCACGCATCGCTGTTCTCTGGGCGCAAAGGTTCTTCATAAAAATAAGGATCAAACGGTGCCAATGCATTGGCCAATTGTAATGCGCGAATCGGCGAAAATATCTTCGCGTGCGGGTCAAAGGCCACATCCCAATCGTCATCGATATTTTCACGCAGTTCTTCAAAATATTTCGCAGCGGCATCACACACACGGCCCCAGCGGTTTTCATCCGGGTTCAATTTAAATGGTGAAGATTTAAATGCCGTAAAACCGTAATCCGCATTCAGCTGTTTGGCCTCTTGTGCTGCCGTTTTTCCGTCGGGTCCACCAATCGACCGATACACTTTGATCCGGTCTCTTGCATTGCCGCCCAACAGTTTATACACAGGCAAACCTGCAGCACGCCCCGAAATATCCCACAACGCATGATCCAGTGCCGACATTGCCGCCAAACCCACACCCCCCGGCGGAAACCGAAACTGTTGGAACAACTTCAACATAATATATTCGATGCGTGTGGGATCCTCTCCTTTGATC
>JABIFK010000597.1 GCA_018650745.1 Candidatus Latescibacterota bacterium
GCAAAGGCATCATCCTCAACGACTTTAGCAACGGCAACGACATGGTTGTTGGGCGCCCCGGCATTCGCAGCATCAAAGATCTCAAAGGTAAAAAAGTGGGTGTTGAACTTGGCTTCGTCAGCCACTTGCTCTTGCTCAAAGGCTTAGAAGCCAATGGCCTTAAAGAAAGCGACGTCGAACTCGTCAACATGCCCACTCACGAAACACCACAAGGGTTGGCATCCAAGCAAGTCTCTGCCATTGTTGCTTGGCAACCCAACTCAGGTCAAGCCCTCAAAGGCGTACCCGGTTCAAAGTCCATCTTCTCCAGCGCCGATGCACCCGGCATCATTTATGATCTGCTTTATGTCAGCAATGAAAGTTTATCTGCCAGCAAAGCAGATTGGCAAAAAGTGGCCAAAGTATGGTATCAAATTGTAGACTTCATCAAAGACCCCAAAAACAAAAAAGAAGCCCTCAAAATTCTCAGTGCACGCGTGGGTCTCACACCCGAAGAATACGACCCCCTATTAGCAGGCACTCATCTGCTCACACTCGAAGAAGCCAAGGCCCGATTCAAAAAAGCAGATGGGCTGGGTTCCGTATATGGCTCCAGTGAAATTGTAGACGTCTTCAACGTTGCCAACAAGGTCTACGAAAAAGCACAAGATATTAATATGTACCTCGACGCCAGCATCACAATGGAACTAAAATAAACAACGCATCCGTCACTTTCGTTCACAGACCTAATTGACGGATGCGTCTTTTAAACAATCTCCTAACCCTTCACAGATAAAAGCCGCAAAGCACAAAATACGCGACACTTTGTATTCAACTTTTAAAAGGAACGCCACATGCCCTTTCACCAGTCTCATGGTTCAGACTATCGAGAACACAACCGCGACCTACCAGATCTCTCTGCTTTAAGTGGTTGGATCGCACAAGACGCCGAAGAAAAAATACCTGAAACACAATATCGCAAAGAAGTCGAACGCGGCCTTGAATTGGGCCTGCCAGGTGCCGATTCGATCACAGACCCCGACATCCCCGTTTTTCAACGCGGTGAACTGCCACATTGGTCGGGCATCAACACATTCCTCAAAACACCTTACCTCGAAGACGTTCGCCAAGTAGGCGATTACGACGTTGCATTTGTCGGTGCCCCATTTGACATTGGCACAACCTATCGCTCTGGCACCCGCTTTGGCCCCCAAGGGATGCGTCGCATCTCATCGCTTTACACCCCCTACAATTTTGAGCTCGGTGTTGACCTGCGTGAAAGTCTCAAAATGTGCGACGTGGGTGACATCTTCTGCCCCTCTAACATCACCAAAGGACATGATCAAATCACCAAAGGGGTGGCACACATCTTATCAAGCGGCACCTTGCCCATGATCATGGGCGGTGACCACTCCATCGGATACCCTTGTGTGCGCGGCGTTGCCGAATGCATCGAAGGCAAAATTGGAATCATCCACTTAGACCGCCACGTAGATACACAAGAAAAAGACATGGACGAAATCATGCACACCTGTCCATGGTTCCATGCCACCAACATCCCCAACTGTCCACCCACTAATCTCGTACAGCTCGGCATTGGCGGTTGGCAAGTACCTCGTGCGGGTGTGAAACACGGCAAATCTATGCGCTCCACAGTGCTCACCATTGATGACATCGAAACACTTGGCATTGATAAAACACTCGAAATTGCGCTCGAAGTTGCCTGGAAAGGCGCAAGCGCAGTATACCTCTCCTTCGACATCGACTCTGTTGACGCCGGTTTTGTACCCGGCACCGGTTGGCCCGAACCCGGTGGTTATCTCCCACGAGAAGCCTTGGCTCTCTTGCGCGGCATTGCCAAAGAAGGCATCGCCGCCATGGAAGTTGTCGAAGTGGCACCACCCTATGACATTTCTGATATCACAGCACTCTTGGCCGTACGCGCCATGATGGACACCCTCGCCACCCTCGTCAAATACGATCGCATCGGCGGAAAATTAGAATCCTAAATCAACGCGATAGGCTCATAGCATCTACATAGGGGCAGGCCCCCGTGCCTGCCCCTCTATTTTGGATAAAAAAACAGGACAAGCACAGGAACGTGCCCCTACACGAAACAATTAGTGATACCATCCATGAACCCATCATAAACGTTTTCCATCACCCATTACCGAACGCCACTATGTCCATAATCCAAGCACCCTTTGCAAGCACAGCATCGGCCTTTGTCCTGCTGACCGACTTGCGCCCAGACGATCCAAATTGGGCACTAGCCGAACAACTCGCACAAACGATTGCCGAGCAATGCACACCCATCCTCGGTTTCAATCCACATATCCAACTGGCCAGCCTCTCCGCCGACCAGCAATGGATGGATGACGACTTACCACACAGCTTACCTGTTGTAACAAACGCGTGCCTGGCCAACGGTGCAAACAATGTCTTTGTCCTGCCCGCACTCTTAGAGTTTAGCATCTTTCAGCAACAAGCGTTTGCCGAATGCATCAACCAAGTTAGGCGCAATCACACAGACAAGCACATCTTCTACGACGCGCCCGATATCTGCCATCCCCTGCTCTTTCAAGCCTTTATTGACCGTATCGGTGTGCACCTTCAAACCCAACAGATCCCCCCACAGCAAACCGGCCTGCTTCTTGTTGCCAGTGGGCACGGCGACCCAACCTCGCGTGCAAAAAGCTATCAACTTATGCGCCTGCTTTGGGAACACATCGGTGCCCAGCGTGCAGAGGTCGCTTTCCTTCGCCACGAAAAAACGCCCTTACCCGAACAACTTGCAAACTGTGCACAACGCCCCCACAACTGGCTCCTAGTACCCCAAATGATTTGGAATGGCGAGCACACAGAATACACACGCCTCATTCTATCCGACTTTCAAAAACAAAACGCCCAAGCCGAAAGTTGGGGCGCATGTGATCCGATAGGCAAATCTGACTTACTTGCAGCCTACTTGCAACAACGCCTTGTCACACTATGGAATGAACATCGCGAAAAAATGACCGTGCGTGAGCCTTCTGCCAAACATCAAAATATTTCACCCAGCACCATTTACGGCCCAGACAAGAGTATCACCCTTAATAATAGCGAAACCACAGTACCACAAAATGCCACCTACGGTCCAGCCATCATGGCCGATGTGCGCGATAACGAGACTTTTGGCCATTTGTTACACACAATCGGCATTCAATCCGATCCCATATTTGTCAAAGTCACATGGCACGGTTATGCACGCGGCACCTATACCGACCCTGTTGCCCTCGACAAACTTTTATCTGCGTTACCGGGTCGTGCCATTCTCCTTGAAGGTCACACCGTAAGCCGAAACCAAGGCCAAGAAACATTCGAATGGGAAACAGAAAGCCGTGAAAACCGTACGTGGATACGCGACCAAGAACAAGACTACCTTCAGCGCACAGGCTTGCAAGACGTCATGGACAAACACGACGCACACTACCTCAACATCACAGAAGCCTATTGGGATGGACAATGTGCCAACCCCGAAGACATAGCGGCCTACCTCAAAACGACAGGCACCGAAATCACGCACCCCGAACTCCTTGAATTTATTCCCCAAGTGCTCTTAGATCACGCGGGCTGTGACTTCATTTCATTTGCACGCTTCAAAGGCCCAACACGGCTCTCCATCTCCAACTGCTTCGGCCTGTTGCCTGGCCCCCTACGCGCCGAATGGCATGGTCCGAATCTCACTTACTTTGCCAAAGTGTGTTGTGAAATGGCCAAAATTTATGGCAGCATCTTCAATCCTTTTGGCCTCGTCGAAGCGCTCAACGTTGCCGTTCGTTGGAACCGCAAAGGTCTTTATCGCAGCCGCTGGGGCCATTACGACCTCGTCCCCAATCCCGGTATGATTACCCTCAGTCGCGGCCTACCCGGTGCCGACATGCTTGCCAGCCGTTTGCAAGGTCAAAACATCACCCGCAGTGCATTTTTCGATGTCGTACGTTCATCATTTCAACTCACACCTGAACTATGCACAGAACCCATTGCCGATCATTTGATACAAAGATTTGCATAAATCAATAAACGGTCTCAGGTCACAAATCTCAAGTCAAAGGTACAACCCAAAGGCTTCTACTTGCGACCAGTTGTCCTGTGACGTGTGACCTTTAAGAGGTTCTCATGAATCCCCACACCAAATGGTTTGCCATTCGCCAAGAACTACCCAAAAAGCGCAGCATCCTGCTTGGTATACTTGCATTCTTATTACCCTTAGCCATTTGGTCTGCCGTCAGTTATGTGCCAGGTATGTGGCATCCTATGGTTCGGGTTTCTGATGTGGGACATGTCGATTACTTTCAAGTGGGCATGCTTGTTGAGCGTGAAGTATTTGACGATGAAAACAAATACATGCAAGAAGCAGGTAAAAAGCAGGCCATAGGCGAACCTTCAAATCCCATTTACCTACCCGCGCCACACATTGTTGTTAAAGCCCTCATCACTGCTTTTCAAACTGAGCCTATTCGCCGAGGTGAACCCTGGTTGCATGAAAGCATCTTCCACAGTGTTCAAGTTATATTCTACGGTTTCATGCTCTCGGCTATATTCGGTGTTCCTCTTGGCATTCTCTGCGGCACCTTTGCGTTCTTCTCGCGTATTATCGAACCCTTTGTTGACTTTATCCGCTATATGCCAGCACCTGCATTTGGTGCCCTCATGGTCGCATTTCTCGGCATTAACGACGCACCCAAAGTCGCCATCATTTTCATTGGCACATTTTTCCAAATGGTCCTTGTTGTTGGCAACACCACGCGCCAACTCGACGGCGCCCTCATCGAAGCGGCACAAACCTTGGGTGCCAATGCCAAAAACATTGTATCCCACGTCATCATTCCCGGCATCGTACCCAACCTCTATCGCGACATGCGTATCCTGCTCGGCTGGGCATGGACCTATCTCATTGTTGCCGAACTCATTGGTGCCAGCTCGGGCATCAGTTGGTTTATCAACCAACAAGCCAAATACCGCAACTACGAAAACGTATTCGCGGCCATCATCATCATCGGCATCATCGGTCTCTCCACCGATATCTTCCTCTCTTGGATCGGCAAACACATCTTTCCGTGGGAAAACCGATCAAAAAGCTCAATCTTTGTTCGCATAACACAATTCATAAAAATGCAAAGCGCAAAACTCAGAGAGCAAAGCGCAAACGCATCGTAATATAAACACCCTTCCCTCAATACTTCTTACTCAATCTGTGTTACGGATATCCAATTCATGAACAAACTTCAACTGCCCGATTACAAAACACCCGACCCAGAAGTTGCTGCGCGTTTTGACCGCATACAACAGCGATCCGTTGTACTCAACGTCGATCATTTGGGCAAAGTTTTTTCGGGTGGCGATGGAGACATCACAGCGCTCCAAGATATCTGCTTCAAAGTACATCGCCGAGAGTTCATCTGCGTCATCGGCCCTTCAGGATGCGGCAAGTCCACACTCATTCGCATTCTCGCAGGATTAGATTATCCCACCTCTGGGCAACTGCTACTTGACGACGAACCCGTCGAAGGCCCATCTCCAGATCGCGGTATGGTCTTTCAAGGCTACACCCTTTTTCCTTGGCTCACCGTCAAAAAAAATGTGATGTTTGGCCTACGCATGACCGGACACGGCAAAAACTTTGCCGAACAAGAAGCCCTGCAATGGATTGATCTCGTAGGCTTAGGTAAATTTGCCAACGCATATCCCCAGGAACTCTCGGGCGGCATGAAACAACGCGTGGCCATTGCGCGCGCCTTGGCCAACAAACCCCGCATCTTGCTCATGGACGAACCCTTTGGTGCCCTCGATGCACAAACCCGTGCGCAAATGCAATCGTACCTCTTGCAAATTTGGCGTAACGTAGATATCACAACCCTCTTCATCACCCACGACCTCGACGAAGCCATTTATCTTGCCGATCGCATCATCGTACTGGGTGCACACCCTGGGCACATCCAAGAAATCATCAACGTGCCGCTTCCACGCCCCCGCTCAACCGATCAATTCCTCGATCCCTATTTCCTCGCCACCAAACAACGCATTGAAGAACTCATCCATCCCCCCGTTGAAGACGAGCAAGAGATTTTGCCCATGATTCGGATGACACAGTCTGGTGATGATATCCTATAAACGCCCTGGTTCACGCACAGGCGTAGCCTACAATAAAAAAAGCGCCGCATCTCTTTTAAAAAGATGCGGCGCTTCCAACATGCCCGGCACACATTGTAAATTTTATCCCACCATCAAATCAAACACATTTCCTATCAAGCTGGTATCCCCTTTATAAATTTCGGTAAATCCACATTCGGCACATGACACGGTCATAAATTTTTTGTTTTGCACATCAAATAACTTGCTCAACCGCCCACCCGCTGTCCGAATTTCGCCCGTTTCATAACGGGTATTATCACATTTTTCACATCGATAGGTCATTGCAAATCCTCCATGTTTTCACCAAGATGACTGATAAAAAGATCTCTTAGCTTTTTCAAGCTGCGTGCATCACATGCTGCCGGTGCAATTGTGCAACAGCGCGGTCCGTTGTTTTAAAAATGGCAAATCGATTGTTCAATTGTGTGAGCTTCAAAATACGACGCATACGATCAGACAAACCAGACAAACACAAATCACCGCCCACTTCGCGCAATGTTTGTTGACCACTCACCAACCACCCCAACAATGCGGCACCACACCCCGTCAAACGTGAGCAATCGACCACCACCTGTGTTCTGCCCGTCTGCTTCAAATTGTCCAATCGATCGTAAAAGGATGAAACATTCAGTCGATAAGCCAACATCCCATGAACACTTAACACCACCACGTCCTCGTAATCCGTCTCGTCTACTTGCATCGGTTCCGCTTTCATTACATCCTCCCAAATGTTTAACAATTCATTCGATGCCTAATACTTATGCAATGGGTGTGCCACAATATGACTCATTCGAAAAATTCTAACATATAAAACAAAAACAGCACCTTATGTTGTATTTGTCCAACAGGTTTGCTTTTAGGGTATTGGTGTAATCCACCAACACCTGCTGGTCATAATCGCCAAGCACACGTTTGACCTACCGTATCAATTTAATTTTGATTCTGAAAGCAAGTGTGGCATATTTTATCATTATGCCCAGCATTTACGATTACCCCACGATTTACGACGCCATTATGCGCGGATCAACAGATCAACTTGACAATGAAATCAACACCATTGACGTGCTCTTACGCGAACAAGGTTCAAACAATGGACGCATATTAGAAATAGGCAGCGGCACATCGCCTCATGGTTTGCCCTTGGCGCAACACGGACATGTAACTGTTGGCATTGACCTTTCGGACCCCATGCTTTGTTATGCACAACAAGCCGCCCAAAGTTTGAGCATTGCCAATCGTTATATAAAAGCCAACCTTTGTAACTTCGCGCTTGAAGAAGACCCCTTCGATTGCGCCATTTTTATGTCTGAGACCTTTCCCTTATTTGTTGAATATGACGATTTGGTGAATCATTTTGCCTGTGTGCATCGTCATCTTAAACAGGGCGGAATTTATGTGGTAGATGTTGATGCGCATCACAGAGGATATCGTCACCAACTCAAAACGTGGGGCAAACACCAAGTGATTTTGCCCGGTGGTTTTGTTAAAGTGCAATACGAAGATCAACCTGCAGATTGGATGCGGGGCATCAATCATACCGCTATGCACTGCCATATTCAAACGCACGATCTCAATATCGTCACGGAAGATTATTGGGAAGTTCGTGTTTACAGTCTGTGGACACTCTCAGTGTTAATTCAAAGTTTAAACGGCTGGCAACTACAGGGTTTTTACTCTTATCGAGACCAAAGTGAAAACATCAATCAAGATGCCAGTTATTATATGTTGTTAAAAAAGACCTAAAATTATCCTTTCGGCTTTTTAAGCCAAACAGAAACCGCAGGCACTTACCTGCGGTTTTTTGTGTTTAGAATTCAACATCGAATCACCAAACAATATAGGAGAGCAGAGTGAACCTAAAAAAGCATTGGAAAACAATGTCGGTTGTGGCAACCGATTCGCTTCATGATCAAGGATTTGTATTGATTGGAAATTATACCTTGCGACTGCTGCGCGTTGTTTTTCTCATTTCACTTTGGCGCACACTCTTACCCGAAGAAGGCGATATATCGGGTATGACACGCGATGCTGTTTTGACCTACACGCTCATAGCAGAAATTTTCTCTGGTTTTATGTCTGTGCGCACGGGATTAGACGAAGCACTTTGGCGAGGTGACATTGCCAATCGGCTGTTGCGACCCGTAGGTATTTACGGTCAATTCATTGCTGAAATGTTGGGCGATCGCATTCCCAACCTAATTCTCTTTTCACTGCCCTTGTTTTGCATCGCACCGTTCTTTGACATCAATCCCCTACCAGCAAATCCGACGTCGGGAGGCCTATTCATAGTAAGCCTTCTATTGGGCGTCCTAATTGGTGTTGCATTTGATTTTATTTTTGCCAGTTTGCTGGTCTTTTTAGAACAAAGTGTGTATGCCCTTATGCAAATTCGAGACGCAGTAAGTGTATTACTGTCTGGCGCAATCATCCCATTGGCCTTTTTGCCTTGGGGTTTGGGTGATGCACTTACCTGGTTGCCCTTTGCGTCCGTAGCCTCAGCGCCCCTTCGCATTTACACAAACACAGGCGACCCTATTTTTCTGCTCAGCTTACAGGTCGCTTGGACTATCGTCTTGTGGCCCATTGCACACGCACTTTGGAATTTCAACCGCGAACGACTGGTCTCGCACGGAGGATAACAATTGAACACACTTAAAAAAATCATTTCTCGTTTGCGCGTCCAAGCCTATTTGGATTTTATGTGGATGACACGCGATTCAAAACTCTGCCTCATCAATATTGTGTCAGACATCATCTTAAACTTAGCAGGTGTGGCAGCGGTATTCTTATTGGCCACACGCTTTGAAGGCATTGGCATTTGGTCACGTGATCAAATCGTATTTATGCTGGGTTATGCGGCATTGGTACGCGGCATTATGGATATGGGGTTCAGTTACAATGTGCTACACATCAGTCGGCGCATAGGGCGCGGGCAAATGGACCACGTCTTAATTCAGCCGCAACCTGTCTGGATGGCATTTTTAACAGAAGGCTTTATGCCCTTTTCGGGCATATGGGCTTTCTTAACGGGAGTAGGCATCACCGCTTGGGCCATCTTACAGCTCAATTTAACGCTTACTTTCTACTGGGGGTTGCTGTTTGCGCTCCACCTCTTTACCTCTTGCATCATTGTCCTGGCGTTTTCTTTTTTGTGGGGCAGCCTCGCCTTTTGGGCACCGCTTGCTGCAGAAGAAATCAGCAGCCGAGCTGTCAATTTTATGTATCAACTCAAGTCATTTCCACTCGATGGACTTGGACCTTATGTATTATTGAGCATGTTGACTGTTTTGCCCGTTGGTTTTGTGGCCTGGTACCCCGCTCGCCAATTGTTAGGGCTTGAAACAACGGGTATCTGGCACACCACAGCAGTCGCAATGATTTTATCTTTGGTCGCATTTGTTGCATTTAAAAAAGGAATGAAGCACTATGAACAAACAGGGTCACAACGGTATCTCGGATGGGGACATCGCAATTAGTTTGCGTGATGTAAGCAAAACATTTTATCAACGGCAACGCTCAGAAAAAACGCGGGACGTATTAAAAAACATGTTTCGTCCCAACATCAAAGAAATTCACGCACTTAAAAATGTGAACATGGAAATCAATCGCGGAGAGATTGTCGCGTATGCCGGTGCCAATGGTGCGGGCAAATCAACCACTGTCAAATTGCTTTCCAGTGTGTTGGCCCCCACATCAGGCACAGTGCGGTGTTTGGGATTAGACCCGATGAAAGACCGCATGCCTTATGTCAAACGCATTGGCGTGGTGTTTGGCCAACGCACCGAATTATGGTGGGATCAACCCGTGGCTACAAGCTTTGAGTGGAAGCGCGTGATATGGGATATCCCCGAAGATCGTTATGAAGCCATGTTGGACTTTGTGAAAGACTTATTGGGGTTGGGTGAATTCTTCAACAGCTTGGCACGCCAGCTGAGTCTGGGGCAAAAGATGCGTGCCGATTTGGGATTGATGCTCATGCACGAACCGGAGATTTTGTTCTTAGATGAACCGACGATTGGTGTAGACGTGTTGGCCAAACGCAACATCTTGAAATTCATCAAAGAACTCAATCGGGAAAAAGGCGTTACGGTGATGCTTACCAGTCACGATATGGATGAGTTGGAACAGTTAGCGGGTCGTATTGTGATGATTGATCATGGTCACATTGCATTTGATGGGGACTTTAGGCGGTTGCGCAGTGGTTTCGGGGATCATCGCTATTTGATGTTGGAAACGCCTCAAGAATCTGCACCAGAATTAACGGGTGCCACGTGGTCACACAGCGAAGGCAACAGGCATACGTTTACATTTGATGCGGCACAAACGCCGATTGCCATGTTGTTGGATCGGGCGGCACAGCAAACTCAGGTGGTGGATGTAGAAACACATCGGGCACCGATTGATGATGTGATTGCGGATATTTATGAGGGGTGGGAGAATGAGCGAGCAGATTAGGTTTTGCGCATTATTTTGGCGCACCCTTTTCACGACGCCCTCAATCGAAGAAAATACGGGTTGAGAACGTTTGCCTTCTGCAGCTAGAAGATGGGCGAAAACAATATTTCGCCCCTGATATTTGGCACCACATAACTAAGAATTCGATGGCCAAATAAGATTTTACGCCGATTTTAAAACAAAGGCGTTGACTTTTGGAAACGATCGCTGTAGTTTTTGGCGCATACAATAACATATTTAGGACAAAAAATGACAATCCAGCACACACAACTAAGCCTTATCCTTCTAAGTCTATTGGGTCTACCCCAAAAATTGGCAGTTGGAAAGGCGTGTGCATAGATTTAAGCAAATCGAAAACACGAACCCCCACTGCCAATTGGCAGTGGGGGTTTTTATTTGTATCAAACATTGAAACAGCGAATTCTTTACTTTAAGGCTTCAACACGATGAAACACCAGACCCACTCTCTAAACCTACTCCTTCTAATTATCGACCTTCTACTTACAGAAGGTTCGGCAGGGGGTATGGTGCGACTATAAACATTATAGACACCAAGTTTTCATCACCAACCCGCTGCCGAGTTCATCGTCAGCGGGTTTTTTATTTTTAAATTCTCAACACATAATCGTTTTACAACCTCAAAGGAGTTTTTCATGTCCAATAAAATCATCGTATTTGATACCACACTCAGAGATGGCGAACAAGCCGCAGGAAGTCGCTTGGGTGCTCGCGAAAAACTGACCATTGCCCGGCAATTGGAACGTTTGCAGATCGATGTCATTGAAGCCGGATTTCCGGCCTCATCGCCCGAAGATGCTGCCGCAGTTGCTTTAATTGCTCAAGAAGTACGCGAACCCACCATTTGTGGCCTCACCCGCGCAGTAAAAACAGACATAGATGTATGCGCCAAAGCATTGGAAAAAGCATCACGCCCACGTATTCACACTGGCATTGGCGTATCGGACATTCATGTGATGGGCAAATTTGGTGACATCAAATATGGTCAAACGATAGAGGACAAGAAAAAACGCATTTTAGACATGGCCATCAATGCAGTGCGTCACGCGCGCACCTACGTTGACGATGTTGAATTTTATGCTGAAGATGCAGGTCGCTCTGATCAGGCCTATTTGTTTGCCATGATTGAAGCTGTCATTGAAGCCGGTGCAACCGTTGTCAATGTTCCCGATACCACAGGATTCACCCTGCCTGACCAATATGGGGCACTCATTCGCAGCATAAAAGAAAATGTGCCCAACATTGACCAAGCCATCATCAGTGTGCACTGTCACGATGATTTGGGCTTGGCTGTTGCCAACACCATTTCTGGATTGCAAAATGGTGCGGGACAATTTGAAGGCACACTCAATGGCATTGGTGAACGCGCGGGCAATGC
>JABIFK010000460.1 GCA_018650745.1 Candidatus Latescibacterota bacterium
TGATTCTCAGCGAAAGAAAGCCAAATATTATTCTTGTAGGTAAGCATATCTGCACCAGCAATCCAAAGTCTACCATCTCGCGTTTCTACTAAAGAAGTATTGACGTTGCTGACACCCAAATCAGAACCAAAAAAATGCGTCCAGGATACGCCATCGAATCGATTAATCCCGCTTTGAGAATCATCAGAAACAACCCAAATGACATCGTCTTGGGTTTGGGTGATCGATGGCGAAAACCCAATTTTCATATCCTGTGATTGATCGTAGCGCTGCCAGGTTTTTTTTGAAGGTGTGTATCCAATAATTTCACCTTCTTCAAGCCCAAACCAAATCTGCCCCTGGCGATCTTCATAAATGCTATAGACCGAAAAACCATGAGAAGAACCCGTTACATGTTCTCGCATGACTGCAATATGCAGAGGGCTAGGATGCCCATAACGCCGAATTTCAAGTGCTATTTCTGTGCCCACTGCACCAGCAAGTTCCTCTCTGGATGTGATATTTAAAATTTGGTCACCCACTTGTACCCCAGCCTTATTCGCTGCCCCATCAGATACAATGTCAAGAATAACTGGAGGTGTAGGGCTCAATCTTACACGGCGCAACCCTCCCGAAACCCACGCCCCAAAACTCACATCCCAAGATCGAAAAGGAACGATATGGTCAGGAACAATTGTGAATTTCAAATTGGGCATCAGGGGCTGCAAAAATTGTTGTATTTTTTGTGTTGTAAAGAGATGTTTCTCCCCCAAAGAGATCTGTAAACCGCCCCAGATAGTTGCAGCCCAAAGACTGCCATCTGTGGTCTCATACAAATTTTTAACCTGCCAAGGAAAAAAATCTTGATCTGGAAAAAAGCGCACCCAGTGTCCATTTTTAAGTTGAATAATACCCTTGTTTGTTCCAGCGTAAATGCTACCATCTCGAGTTGCACACAATGCATTAACGGGTTCACTACCCAAATCGTCTTTGGTTGTATAAACCGTCCACTTAATGCCATCATACCTTCGTACACCAGAGGTGCCTCCAAACCAGATGGCACCATCCGTTCCTTCTGTCAGGCATCGAATACCCAAATCTTCTAATTCAGAAAAGGAACGCCACCGCCATGGTTCCAGCACCGGATCTGAGGCAAGAGGTTGATAGGGACTTATCGCGTGTCCAATCCCAAGGGTTAGCAAATACATCACCACAAAGTAGATAAATCGTTCTATACGGGCTAGCATAACTTCATCATCCTTAAAAACAGGTCACATTACATCGCCAGTCACCAACAAAAGGGGGCATACCTCTATCCTCCAAAGTCTGCCCCACATACCCAACGCCTTTAGAAAAAATCAGACCGGACGTCATCAAATCTATACGTGCAAGATAGGGTCTCTTATATGCAAACGCAATGAAAATGCCAAATCTACTAGTTTCCCCCAAAGGGAATCAAATATACTTTCAGGTGATAATTGCTACATCGTAATCCCTTATTGCACAATCGCCCCTATAAAGCAAAAAAGGCACTTGTGCGATTTTAAGTGTATCGCACAAGTGCCTAATTTTAAACTACATTTTCATGGTAGCGGCAGAGGGACTTGAACCCCCGACCCATGGATTATGATTCCACTGCTCTACCAACTGAGCTATGCCGCCACACTTTAAATCCAAGGTGACAAAAAATACAGGAAAGCCTTTTTTTTGTCAAGATGACAATCACGCCACGCCCAAACGGGCTTTTTGTTCCTCTAACATCTTCTGCTGACGCGCCACGCGCTCAGGTGTAATGCGTTCTCGCTCCTGTGTAATCTTAAAATCCAACCGATCCACACCCAAAGCACGTAAAACAGCCTTTTCTACGAGGCAATAATCCTTAGGATTTTCCCGATCAAAATTCATAGGTTCCTCAAATGAAACCGCCGGATTGGTGATAAAACGGGCCCGTCCCGATGGATTTCGCGATGCCGAATGCAATATATAAGGATGCAGCAAATACACATCGCCCGCTTTGCCCGTGGCTTCCACAAAACTTTCACACTGCTCAATCATCTGCCCAAACTGCGCCTCTTTTGGTGTCAACCCACCGGTATAATTCACCAAATACCGCGCAATGGGCCCCACAGAATCGGTTGCCACAAACGTGCCCCCACTTTGCTCCAACACATCGTCCCACAAAATGACCGTAAGCAAACCCTGCTCAGGGCTGTCCAGAAAGTGCCGAAACCAATCGCCATCTTTATGCCAGCCCTTCACCTGAGGCGAAGGCGGCTCCCAAGGGTGTCCCTCTCCCAACTTAAAATTAACAATAAATCCATCGCGCCACGTCACAGGTGTCTTAATTCGCTCTTCGCCACCCATCAAATCACAAATTGCACCCCACGCTTTGGGCGCAAAATCGGCCACATCCATTTGATTCATATGCGGCATATGAACACGCTCTTCTTGCCACGTGCTGATATCCTCAGGGTCATAACCCAACCGTTCAAATGCAAAATCGAGCCACGCTTGAATATCGGCCTTCTTAAAACACCCTTCAACCTTCACATATCCATCAGACAAAAACTGTTCCACTTGTTCATCGGTCAAAACTTGGTAATCAGCCATGAGAAACCCTTTTGCGTTTATGAGAAACCTAAATCTAAAACGAGTTGTCTTATCATCACCTAGCAAATATAAGAATCAGAAGGTTTGCCCTGTCCTTAAAATATAGTCAACCTATTCCGATAAATAAAGCACCGATTCAAGCGCTCAAAAACCTATTCAACCACCTTTTCTCCTATCTTTCTTCTTACCGCTCACCGCTTTATATCCATTGACAGACCCTACCTTATATGGTACATAGGAAGGAAGACACAAAAAGGAGGAACACCATGAAACGTTATATCTTTTTACTCATTGTCTTTTTAACCACACAAGGCGTCATCTACGCCGAAGAAGTATATGTGGCCCCGATCAAAGGCACCATTGAACGGGGCATTGCAGCCTTTATAACCCGTGTGATGACCGATGCCGAAAACAACGGGGCTGACGCGGTCATATTCGAAATCGACACCCCGGGTGGCGCACTGGATGCAGCCCTTACCATTCGCGATGCCATATTATATAGCGAAGTCAAAACCATCGCATTTATTCACCCTCGGGCCATATCGGCAGGCGCACTCATTTCACTGGCAACCGATCACATTGTCATGCTCGAAGGCGGCACCATTGGTGCAGCAACAGCGGTAGACCAGCAAGGCAACAAAGCCAGTGAAAAAATCATCTCCTATTTTCGCAACGAAATGAAAGCCACCGCAGAAAAAACGGGTCGGCCTTCAAAGCTGGCAGAAGGCATGGTCGATGAAGATGTAGACATTGAAGACCTGGCTCCCAAGGGCAAATTGCTCACTCTCACCACAGAAGAAGCCCTCGAACAAGGCATTGCCGAACACATCATCACAGAAAGCAACCGATCAGAACAGCTGGTCTCTGTGCTCAAACACTACAACCTTGAAAATGCCAATATCTTACGCCAAACCACCAACTGGACAGAAGTCATTGTCCGCTGGTTGACCTATCCAACACTCGCATCCTTGCTCATGTCGCTGGGGTTTTTGGGCCTCATTTTTGAAATCCAAAGTCCCGGTTGGGGCATTGGTGGCACCTTAGGGCTCATTTGTCTGGGTCTCTTTTTTGGCAGCCACCTCTTGGTTCACCTCGCCGATTGGGGTGAAATCATGCTCTTTTTCCTTGGCCTAATCTTGGTCTTTGTCGACCTGTTTTTTGTCGCTGGTTTTGGCGTCATGGCCATTCCTGGCGTCGGCCTCATGATCATCGGCCTCTTTTTGAGCCTCATGGGCCGCACAGAGCTTTGGACCTTAGGTTCCATCAGTGATGCATTAACCCCATTGTTGGCGGCTATGATCATCACCACAATACTGGCCATTGTCATGATCCGCATGTTGCCCAAATCATCTTTCTGGGAGCGCGTGGTCCTAACCACCGAAGAAAAAGCATCAGATGGTTATCGCGTATCACCCTACGAAGATTTTAGAGGTGCCACAGGCATTGCCCGCACAGACCTGCGCCCCAGTGGAACGGGTGAATTTGATGGCCGGCGTGTGAGCGTGGCCACAGAAGGCAACTTCTTAGAAAAAGACTCACCGATCACCGTTGTTAATATAGAGGGCAGTTACATCATCGTTAGAAAATCTGACGAAGTCGAATCGTAAACCATCACAAGTCACATCATAAACCGTCACAAGTCATTCAGTCGACAGGTCACAAGTTAAAATCTAAATACATTTTGACCTGAGACTTGCGACCTGTGGACCAGAGACCTCTTTAGGAGAGCACCCAATGGAAGCCGTCAGCCTTCTTTTTATTGTTATTGGTGGATTTTTAATCCTCTCACTCTTTCTGTATTTTATACCTGTCGCACTCTGGATCTCGGCCATTGCGGCCCGTGTGCACATCGGCATTGGTGAACTCGTAGGAATGCGCCTGCGCCGTGTGCCGCCAAGCGTCATATTGGGTTCCCAAATCAACGCCACCAAAGCCGGTTTGCAAATTTCCACCGCATTTCTCGAAGCGCACTTTCTGTCAGGTGGCGATGTTGAAAACGTGGTCAAAGCCCTCATTGCAGCCGACAAAGCAGGCATCAGTCTCCTACCCGAGCGGGCCGCCGCCATTGATCTTGCCGGTCGTGACGTACTCGAAGCAGTACAAGTAAGCGTGAACCCCAAAGTAATTTCCACACCCCTAGTCACAGCCGTGGCCAAGGATGGCATCCAGGTCAAAGCCATATCCCGCGTCACAGTACGTGCCAACATCGAACGTTTGGTGGGTGGCGCAGGTGAAGAAACCATTCTTGCACGCGTTGGCGAAGGCATTGTCACCACCATTGGTTCTGCAGAAACGCACAAAGCCGTATTAGAAAACCCCGACATGATCTCCAAAACCGTCCTCAATAAAGGCCTAGACTCAGGCACCGCCTTTGAGATCCTCTCTATTGACATTGCAGATGTTGATGTAGGCGACAACATTGGTGCCAAATTGCAAACCGACCAAGCCGAAGCCGATAAAATCATTGCCCAAGCCCGTGCCGAAGAACGCCGTGCTATGGCCGTGGCCGAAGAACAAGAAATGACCGCGCGCGTGCAAGAAATGCGCGCCCGCGTTGTCGAAGCCGAAGCCGAAGTCCCCCTTGCAATGGCAGAAGCCTTTCGCGCTGGCAACATGGGCATTATGGACTATTACCGCATGCGCAACATCCAAGCCGACACAGATATGCGCGATGGTATTGCAGGGGATACAGAAGAAGATGACAACCAATAAAAAATTGGGGCAGGCTTTTGTGCCTGCCCAACAAACCCTATCTCATCTATCTTTTACCTGACTTTACCTGGATGTTCTTATGGACTCTCAAATACTCGTCATCTTGTTCATACTCTTTAGCGTGGTCTCATCGATATTCAAAAAGTTGAAGGAACGCAACGCGCCCGATGAATCCAAGCTTCAACGCAAACATCCGTCTCGTCAAGTGGGTGCAGATGATCCATTTGAGGAAGACGTCGATCTCTCCGAATGGGAAATTCTACTGGGCGCACCCCAAGAACCCAAAAAGGAAGCACCCAAACCCGTCATCCAAGAGTTTCGTGAAGTACATGGCAAAAGACGCGTTGACGAATCGGACACAGGTCCAGAATTTCAAGCAGTTCACGGCAAAAGACCCGTCAGCGAAACCAACACGGGTCCCGAGTTCAAAACCGTAAGAGCAACCCGCCCCGTGGACGAATCAAGCGCGTACAATGAAAATGACCCCACAGACACACTGGCCCGTTTAAAACGCAGCAAGCCACTTAAAGCAAAGCGCAAACATAAACGTCGCTTGAGCTTTTCACACAAAAATATTCGCCAAGCCATTGTTTACAATGAAATTATTGGCCCACCTCGGTCAGAACATATGCCATTCGAATGAATATCACATTTGGTTTTTCTCTTGACATCCCCCACTCAGATTGAGATATTATTGCCTTACCGGATTTAAAGTGCCGAAGTGGTGGAACTGGTAGACGCGCTGGATTCAAAATCCAGTGTCCTTCGGGACGTGTGGGTTCGATTCCCTCCTTCGGCACCATAAAAAAAACAAGCACTTACGCGAATAATGCGTAGGTGCTTTTTTTATGCAAAAAATGTCCGTCTCCATCATGTCTCCATCCACACATCTATTCGTTCAAAGATGTCGATAGCAATGACAGTTGATATCTTCATATCACGCCTTCCAAAGTCACTCTATGCATTACGCCAATTTGAGCAACTCATCATCCAATCCATAACGAACAACCTCTATCCGATTACTATTTTGGGCGATAAAATCGCCAGTCATGACAGGGAGTAGATATGGAAAATATGCGGGATTATTCAA
>JABIFK010000807.1 GCA_018650745.1 Candidatus Latescibacterota bacterium
ATACGCTGACGGATATTCACCATCCTGTTTTGATTTATGATGTTGCACCTGGGGTCGATTTGGCATATACCGTGGAGAGTTTAGAAGGATCTCAGGTTCATAAAGAACGTGATTTACCACCCCGGTTTGTAACGCGCACAAAAAAAGAGGCACAAGACATGTTGCCGCTGTATCAAAGCAGATGGACAGATGCTTGGACAGTGGAGCAGGTTCCTCGCAATGTGATTCGTGTGCCGTTTTCTCATGGTAGCATTGCACTTGCTGCTTTTGACGATAAAAAAATGAATCATGTACAACGTGATATGGATATTGTTGCAACTTTGGCCGATGCCATTTCATTGGGATTTACGCGGTTTTTAGACTTTCAGAATTTGGAACGTCGAAATCGCGAGCTTGAAATTGAGCGGGGGGTGGAACGTATACAAAGCACTGTACAGGCGATGATACAAAGTGCCGATTTGGTGCGTGTGATTGCATTGTTGGGTGAAGAATTAGACCGGTTGAACATCGACTATAATTTGTATTGTTCTGTGAACATTGTCGATCAGGAAGCAAATCGGGTGCGTGTTTTTTGCTCAGATCCCCGAGCGCGTTATGATGCCGATCAAGGACTTATCTTTTCTTCCGATCTGAGTCAAGAAACGGGCATCAAGAGAATTCCATTGGTTGCTTGGCATCATCCCTTTGAACGCTTTGGCCCTGAAGTTTTAAAACGTATTGAACAGGAAGATGGACCCCTTAGTATTTCTGGCGTCCAAAAGGATGGCGATTGGGTGGCCTATGTGAGTCAACCGTTGGATTCTTATCATGGGAATTTGCAACAGGTTGATCAAACTGTCATTCAGTCGCGCACGGAGGAAGAAGCAAAAAAATCTGCTCAAGCATTAAGTCGGGTATGGAAAACGGATTTTGAAGCCACTACAACACCGCGTTCGATTTTGCGTGTGCCGTTTTCTGCAGGTACGATTGCAATGACAGATACGCGTCCTGATCGCTTTACCAAACAAGATGCACGTATTCTTGAGCGATTTGCTGAAGCTTTTTCGCATGGATATACGCGTTATTTGGATTTTCGAAATTTGGAGGAGCGCAATCGCGAGCTTGAAATTGAACGGGGTTTGGAACGCATCCAAAATGCGGTTCAGGCGATGACGCAGAGTGCTGATCTTGTGCGCGTGATTCCATTGCTTTCTTTGGCACTTGAAAGCTTAGGGTTAGAGTTTGCCAATTGCTCAACCAACATTGTCGATCATGAAACACATCGTGTGCACGTTTTTACGACGGCTTCTCAGTCTGCCACTGAAAAAATGGCAGCAGAATTGGATATTCCATTTTCTCGTGATAAACCTTTGAGTATTGCGCAATTAAAAAAGATGTTGGGCGCACCCCTTGCAGGGGGCTATCGAATTGCCAATCTTGATTCCAAAGCACTTGAACACGTTGAGAATGAGGATGCACCTATCTGGATTGTCGATATTCCTGGTGCTGGGAATTCAATAGTGAATCATCTGAATGCACCTTTAGATTCTCATCATGGTCGATTACAACAAATGGATCAAACACGCATCACAAGGCGTACAGAAGAAGAAGCAAAAAAGGTGAGCAAGGAGCTTCAATCTATTTGGGGATTTAGTAATATATGGATGATGATACGTTCCACTCTTAGAACTCCTTTTTCTGCTGGCACAATTGCACTGACCAGCGATAAACCCGATCACTTTACGCAAGAGGATGCGCGTATTCTCGAACGGTTTTCCGAAGCGTTTTCTTATGGGTATACGCGGTATCAAGACTTTCGACATCTTGAAGAACAGAACCGGGCTTTGGTACGGGCGAATCAGGTGAAGTCGGAATTTTTGGCAAATATGTCACACGAGATTCGCACGCCGATGAATGCGGTGATCAATTTTTCCTCGTTGATTCTTGAGGGTGTTTATGGTGAGATAACAGAAGATATGCGCGATGCGGTTGAAGAGATTGACCGCAATGGAGAATCGTTGTTGAATTTGATCAATGATATTTTGGATATTTCAAAAATTGAAGCAGGTGGCATGAAACTTCAGATGGGTGATTGTGTGCCTGAAGACTGTATTGAGAATGCGATTGTGGCGATGTTGCACCAAGCGGAGGAAAAGGGGTTGTCACTTGTTTCTGAGGTTGAAACGGAGTTGCCCATTTTGCAAGCGGATGATCGGCGGTTGACGCAGCATGTGTTGATCAATTTGGTGAAGAACGCGGTGAAGTTTACGCAAGAAGGTGAGATTCGTGTTGGGGCGAAGACGGAAGATGGGCACGTTTTGTTTTGGGTTGCAGATACGGGGATTGGAATTCCTGAGTCGGAACACGAGCATATTTTTGAGATGTTTAGCCAAGTGGATGGTTCGGTGACGCGTGAGGCTGAAGGTACGGGATTGGGGTTGGCGATTGCGAAAAAGTTTGTGGAAATGCATGGGGGAAAGATGGGGGTGGAGAGTGTGGTGGGAGAAGGGTCACGGTTTTGGTTTACGATTCCAAGGCACCCCTCGGTCCCCTAAAGGGGATGAAAGGCATTAGGGTCAAAATCTTAGAGGTGCTTCTCGGTCCCCTAAAGGGGATGAAAGGCTGTAAGGTCAGAATCTTAGAGGCACCCCTCGGTCCCCTGAAGGGGATGAAAGGCATTAGGGTCAAAATCTTAGAGGTGCTTCTCGGTCCCCTAAAGGGGATGAAAGGCGGTGATGGGGTTGGCCGAGAGTAGAGTGTTATGTGATAAAGTTAAGGGATAGGCAAAGGTGGTCAGGCAACTGGTAAAATCAAGGAAAGATTGTGAGATGAAACCTTCAGAACCCATATATGAGATTCAAATTGAACGTCAGGTGTCTGTTCCTATGCGAGACGGAACGGTTTTGTGTGCCGATGTTTATCGTCCAAAAGTCGAGGGCACATTTCCGGTTCTGATTGAGCGGGTCGCTTATGAATTGTCCAGGCGGTGTAAGGCCAATGGCGAATATTTTGCAAGCCGAGGATATGTGTTTGTGGGACAGAACGTGCGGGGGAAATTTCATTCGGGAGGGGTATTCTCTGTTGAGGATGA
>JABIFK010000836.1 GCA_018650745.1 Candidatus Latescibacterota bacterium
GGATCGTTATACCACCCCAAGCCAACAGCCCAAAATGACTCACCAAAGGGGCAAAGACTCACACGATCACCCTTCAAATCAACACCATTAGCCATTACTCTGCCCACCGTCGGCATCATCTACCGCCATTTGTAAATCACCTAACACGCGCAAGGCTTCGGGATGTTCTGGGTCAACAGCCAAAACATCTTCCAGTTGCGCAACGCCATCTTGCTCAGCACCATTTTCAAGCAACAACACTGCCAAATAAGTTTTGGCATGCAAATCATTAGGCGACATTGTTAAATAGTGCTGTAACATCTCAATGGCCATCGTACCTTGACCCAATTGGGCATAGATCATGCCAATGTTAAAGATGACATCCGGGCTTTGGGGAGACAACTCTGCCGCCCGATTCATTTTGTCCAAAGCTTCATCTAAGTCGCCATCTTCCCACAAGAGAACGGCCAAGTTGCTATACGCTTCACCAAACTCAGAATCCAATTCAATGGATTTTTCAAACTCGACCTTACCATCGGCCCGCTTGCCTGCCATAAAAAGACAGCGCCCATAATAATTGTGCAAACGAGATGAGTCTGGGTGTTTTTCAACCAAGGCTTCAAAAATATGGGCTGCCTCTTCAGGACGATCTTCTTCCAATAGTACAGCCGAATGAATCAACGCGGCTTCCAAGTAATTCGGCTTGGTCTCCAACGCCTCTTTATAACAAGCCAACGCGCCACTGGGGTCACCCTCGGCACGCAATACATCACCAGCAACCAAACGATCAACTGCATGCTTTTCTTTCTGCTCGGCATCTCCAACAACAACTTTCTCACAATGGACAAACACGTTGGAGGCACATACCACACGCTGGTTCATTTGCAAACATCTGCGCACAAAATCAACCCAAAACCCAGGCGTGTTAAACCCACCATCAAATCCACCCAATAAACGCAAAACATCTGTTCTTATGATCACACAAGCTGTTTGAATACTCTCTACATCCAATAATTCTTCAGGCTCTTGCGTGACAAAACGTTTTCCAAAACGCTGCAACTCTCGTTTTAAACTTTTGTATTTTGTTTTGACAAATTGCGGTCGATCACCAACAGGCAAACGAGGCACAATGACAGCAACATCTGTCTGAGCATCTAAGTAATCTGTCAACCGAGACAACCATCCCTCGGTTACAACCACATCATCCCGCAAAACAGCAACATAAGATTCCGTAATCTCACTCAACTGAGCATTTAGCGCCTGTGACCATATTTCTCCTTCTAAGACGACAGTACGAGAAGCCGATGGGGTAAACCGTTGCACCTGATCGTTACAAAGCGTTGTATCTCCGCCATTGGGCCAAACAAAGACCGCCGCTGCGACCCCCACCTCTGCAACAGGTTCTGGCGTTCCGCCCAAGGAAACGTGTTGGTTTAAATTCATCTCACGACGAATGGGCTTCTCCTGCAAAGCATACAATCGGTCTTGGACTTTTTCTGCAGCCTGTACCCACGTCAAGTGATTCTTTACATAATTACTTCCTTTGAGACCTTTCTCTCGTGCCTGCTCAACATTGTCGAAAACATGACGCATCTGCGCAGCCAAACTGATTGGGTCGGGTTCTAAAACCCAATTTCCTTGTGTTCCTTCAGACTCTGCAACTGGAATTGGATCTAATTTTTCAGGGTTTGACAATTCAACATCACCCAACCCAATGGCAAAAACCACTCCTCCAACATGAACAGCTGAATGTTTGATGCCCTTCTCCTGCAAAGACCGCAAGACCGCCTTAACGCCCTCTCCCACGATATTGACATCGTGAAAAACAATGAGCGAATTGGGCGCACAAATTTTATAGCAAAACTCAAAGTCAGAAATCACCGCCCGATTGGTATGCTCGCCATCAATAAAACAGAACTGGGGCGCAACATCGATCTGAGCCGGATCAATTTCACTGGCGTCGGCATCGATCGCCACAATCTTGTGCATGTCAGCCGCAGAGATATTTTCGAGCAATTTCAACATCTTTTGGGTCGAATTGTTCGGATAGGGAAACGAAATCCCCCGTTCATCGGGTTGCTCGGCCGGGCGCTTGTCTATTGAATAGATCTTCTGACAACGCGGATCAATCAAATGTGGTTGAATGCTGCCCCCCAAATGAGACCCAATCTCCAAATACACATATTCGCCAAACGCCTCACGCACCGCACGCTGCAATTCCAATAACGCAAGCCTGTCTTGTTCGCTCGTACCAGATAAAATGGCATCGAACAGACTCACATCCAACGTGTTTAACCGCGATTCAAAATCGGCTACAGAAACCACATTTGCCTCCAAAGACACTAACCATCAATTCGAATATTGCGACGCTTCGCCGCAACAAAATAGGCATTCTCTTCACTGCAAAAATCATCACACGCACCTCCTGCTGTAACAATTACAGGCAACGCACATGCCATAGCTTCAGCAACTGGCATACCAAAACCTTCACCACGATATGGATGCACCAAACAATCACACGCCGTATACAGCCCCGCCAGTTCTTCTTCGGACAACTCATCTGTCAAATACAAGATTTCTGGCCCGTCAGGGTCGGCTTGTATCTGCTTAATCACCTCACCTGCCGTCTGACCTTTGTAAAATGTATCATCGCCCATACCCTTAATCACCAAACACACATCGTCATTGGCAGAAAACGTTTGGTGATAAACTTTAAGCAGTACATCAATGCCTTTGCGGAAAATCGTGCCGCCTACAAATAGGAACTTGAATGTTTTGTCCGTATCTAATTTCAAAGGTTGGGATTTAGGATGCATCAAATCGGTGCGCACACCAAGGGGAATCACCTGCACACGATCTGCATCTATGCCGCTGTCCACAAAACATTGTTTCACATAATTGGTCCAGACCCAAATTTCATCCACGCCATCTTGCATAGGGCGCACCCAATTTTGAGGTATTTGTCCAAACTCCCA
>JABIFK010000350.1 GCA_018650745.1 Candidatus Latescibacterota bacterium
GATCACTTCTTCTTTGAGTGGATCAAGTGGTGGATTGGTCACTTGAGCAAACAACTGTTTGAAATAATTGTAGAGCAAATGCGGTTTGTTAGACAACACAGCCAAAGGCGCATCATTACCCATCGAACCCAATGGATCACGACCAATATGAGACATGGGGCCTAAGAAAATTTTCAAATCTTCAAACGTATATCCAAATGCTTGCTGACGTTTTAAAATGGTCGCATGGTCTATAGGAGGCGCTATAGGTTCAACATCAGCCAATGTTTCAAGCGGCACCAAATGTTGATCCAGCCATTCCCGGTAAGGATGCTCTGCGGCAATTTGCGTTTTGGCTTCTTCATCACTAATGATGCTGCCTTTTTTAGTATCAATCAGCAAAATACGTCCTGGTTGCAAACGGCCTTTATAAGAAACACGCTCGGGTTCAATGTCAACCACCCCGGCTTCAGAACTCAAAATGAGAATATCATCTTTGGTCACATAATACCGCGAAGGGCGCAAACCATTGCGATCCAAACAGGCACCTACAACACTCCCATCTGTAAACCCAACAGATGCGGGTCCATCCCAAGGCTCCATCAAGCTGGCATGATATTCATAAAAAGCTTTTTTATCATCACTCATGCTTTCATGATTTTCCCAAGGTTCGGGAATCATCATCATAGCCACATGAGGCAACGAACGACCCGACAGGGCTAAAAACTCAAAAGCATTATCAAACTTGGCCGTATCAGATCCATCTTCATAAATGACAGGAAAGAGTTTTTCCAAATCATCTTTCCACAACTCAGACTCAAACATGGCTTGGCGTGTTTTCATCCAGTTATAATTGCCACCCACAGTATTAATTTCACCGTTATGAATTAAATAACGATAGGGATGAGACAATTCCCAGCTTGGAAACGTATTCGTCGAAAATCGCGAGTGTACCAATGCAATAGCGGTTTCCATGCGACTGTCTTGCAAGTCCGGATAAAATTCGGCAACCTGCATGGGGGTCAACATACCTTTATAAATAATGGTACGCGCTGATAAACTTGGAATATAGAAACTCTTATCAACCCCACCATACCGAGTCATATTGGTAATGCGCTTGCGAATCACATATAATTTGCGTTCAAAATCCAATACATCTTCTAAATCGGGATTGCGTCCCACAAAAATTTGCCATACGATGGGTTCAGAAGCTCGCGATGTGGGGCCCAAATAAAAATTGTCTGTGGGCACTTTGCGCCAACCCAACACCTCTTGCCCTTCTTCACGAACCACATCTTCAAGTTGGGACCGTATTTGATTACGCGCTTCACGATCGCCATTATCTGTTAAAAACACCATTCCCACACCATAGTGCTCCGGTTCGGGCAATGGAATATCCAATCCCTCACAAGCATGCTCAAAAAACCCATGCGGAATTTGCATAAGAATGCCTGCGCCATCACCTGTAGTATCTTCCGCACCGCGCGCACCTCGGTGATCGAGACAAACCAAAGATTCAAGCGCCATTTTTACAATTTGATTAGACTTTTCACCCTTGATATTCACAACAAAACCAATACCACAGGCATCGTGTTCATGTTTTGGGTTATAAAGTCCTTGCTTGGGAGGATATGCCATATACGACCTCATTCTAACATAATGATGTGTCCAGCAAATCTGAATCAAATAAAGTACAGATGCGAACAATGATCACTTATATATATGAAAACTTCTTATACTTACATGTAACTTAAATTTGATCTCTTACGATCAGTATATTTTAAAAATGTCTTAATTGCATGAGCAAAACGCATTAATCACATGTCGCACAATAAGAATTTTTAATATAAAACGAAAAGAGGGGACATGCAAGTACCCCATAACAAAATGGCATACATGTCCCCTAAAGCAATATTCTAATCACAAGCAAAGTGATATGCAAACCACAGGGGAGTATTTAAGCACATTCCATGTTGGGGACACGGAAATTGTATGACATGAAAATGCCAGGATCGAAGATTGATCCTGGCATTTTCGATAACAAAAACTGCTATAGCGCCGTTCTATTCAAATGCCGCTGCGTTAATCTCAATATACTCTTTCCACTCTTCAGGTGTGTCTTCTTCAGCGAAAATAGCTTCAACTGGGCATTCAGGTTCGCAAGCACCACAGTCAATGCATTCTTCTGGGTGGATATAGAGCATATTTTTACGCTCATCTTCCGGCAAGATGGTTGCATCAGGTTCATAAATACAGTCCACCGGACAGACTTCCACACAGGCCCTATCCATAACATCAACGCACGGTTCAGCGATAATATAGGCCATTTTGCACCCCTTTCCTAAATATCTGTTATTCTCAACACTTAATCTAAAACTGCTCTGTCACCGGCCAAATATACGGATTCTGATGATTTTGTCAAGCATTGAGCCAAAATTAGATCACACAACCAAATTCCGAGCATAAGGACCCATTTTATGAAACAAAAAATCCAGCCCAAATAACCATCAATTAAAGATTTGCAAGCAATTGATCTGCCGTCCAACTGCCCTCGGCCTGCACATCTAAAGTCAAACGCGCTTTGGCATCGTCACGCCTCGAAATCGACACCTTTGCATCACCATATAATTTACCCAACACCGCATCTAAATCAGTTTGAATGGCTTGCACCGTTTCATCTGCGTTGGGTGTTTGCAGCCGATCATTGAGTATCAAGCACACCTCATTGCCCCGAAACGCAACCTGATCGCCAACATCACCATCGGTTTCTATACGACGACGCATCTCGCAAGCCTGCTTCACTGCAGCCGATAAATGCTGTGCAAAGTCACCCTCTTCGGCGGTTCTCTTGAGGTTAAACAACACACCGCGCTTGCCATCGGCATCATCAATACTAACATCATATTCATGGCCGACCAACAAAGTCACTGGCCCATTTTGGACATGGCTATAATCAACCACATCAATCAAAACATCGGGACCTGCATTGGCCGAGATCCATTTGTTAAACGTTTTAAACCAAGTCTCCGGCGCAATATCTTGGCCTTTATCCATATAAAACTTCACCGCAATTTTATGCGTATTCATAATCCACTCCCTGATCCCTAATCCCTGGCACCTACTAAAATGATAGGCAAGGGAGGTTCTTTAAGCATTCACAACGTTCATACGGCCATAACAAGCATAGGCTTGTTCAATAAATAACTGTCCTTCTTCAATGACCCGATGAGCCACATCTTGCGTATATTCAGAAATTTCTTCTTCGTGCACGCGGAACAAGTAGTTTGCAAACTTAGGTCCCGCAAATTGATTATAAAACAATTCCGTATCACAAAAACGCTCACGAAACTCTTTCACAATCTCATCGGCAGCGTCTGGCACATCGAGCCACTGCGTTTTAATTAACGCTTTGGCCGCATGAAGCATGGCACTAAGTGCACCCTTGTAGGCAGCTTCATAATTGCCTTCATCCAATTGCAGCTGGGCTTCAAATGACTCGGTTTCACAACCCGAAAGTTCAAATTCAACCAAGGTCACAACCTCACCGGCACATTCACCCTTGCCCATATCACCAACTGTAAACTCGCGGCTTTCGCCCCAGTCTACATAATACGAAGCATCCTCTTCGTGGGCTGGCACAGAAGTCAAATCGGTTAACATATTTTTGACTTCTTTTTTGCCAATGCGCTTTACATAATCTTGAAAACTCTCGTCGCCTTGCCGGTTTGCCACATAATTTCCTGTAATGCACTCAATCACAGCAGGAATATTTTTAGAGGGTACTGCACCCATGGCCAAACCATAGGAGCCTGCATTTTCAGTCCACTGACCACCCAACACCACCTGAAAGTGGGGCACCGTATACCCATTCACCCTGCGACTGTTGCCATAAAAACCCAAATCGGCCACATGGTGTTGTCCACACGAGTTAAAACAACCGCTGATTTTAATGCGGAAGTTTTTAATGGATTCATCCAAACTCATACTTTGCGCAGCCAACTGCGAACGCAACTCGCCCGCCAAACCACGCGAAGAGGAAATACCCAATTTGCACGTATCGGTGCCAGGACAAGTTGTCACATCAACAATAGTACCAGCACCCGGTTCACCCAAGCCCAATGCAACAAGCTCACCATATAACTGCGTCAAATCCGATTCACTCACCCAGCGCAAAATAATATTCTGCTCAACCGTCGTGCGAATCGTATCCTTCACATATTTACGCGACAAATCAGCCAAAGCACGTGTCTGATCAGACGTGATATCTCCCAATGGCAAAGATACCGTTACGGCAACATACCCTTCTTGACGTTGTTTATACACATTGGTTGATGCCCAAGCATCATACCCTTCGGGTTTGGCTGCGCCATTAAGAGGTGCTGCAATTTTAAGCGGCTCTTCTTTATAAGAATCCAAATCATCCAAATAAGCTGTCCAAGCATCATCGTGCGGCAAAATTGCGCGTTCTTCCTGAACCAAACGCTGAAACTCTTCAAGGCCGAGTTTGGCCAACAAAAACTTAACACGCGCCCGAGCGCGATTTGCTTTTTCACCCAATCGGGCAAACACACGACAAACGGCCTGTGACATAGGCAAAATTTCTTCGGCAGGCAAAAAATCGTCAAACAATTTTGCTTGATGAGGCACAGCGCCCAAACCACCACCGACATAAAATTCAAAACCAACCTTACCGTCTTGTGTTTTGGCAATAAAACCCAAATCATGCATGCTGGTCAAACCACACGCTTCGTGCGCACAGCCCGAAAAAGCAATCTTAACCTTACGACCAAAATCCTGACAATCAGGATGCCCCAACATAAAGGTGGCCAAAGCTTTAGAATAAGGCGTTACATCAAATGTTTCGGTGCGACACACACCCGAAATAGGGCATGCCGTCACATTGCGAATTGAGTTGCCACAGGCTTCGCGTGTGGTAATGCCCACAGAGGCCAAACGACGCATCAAATCGGGCGTATCTTCTATATGTACAAAGTGCAACTGCACGCCTTGTCGTGTTGTAATGTGCAAAATATCATCGGCATATTCTTCGGCCAAGTCAGCCATCACATCCAATTGATCAGCCGTAAGTCCACCAAATGGGATCTTGATGCGCTGCATACCAGGCGCATCCCAATACGTATCGGGGCCTTTGAACAATTCGCCGCAAGGATATTCAAGCCTTTTGGTAATTTGACCATCAAAACGCTGACCATTGTCATAGCGCTGGCCATAAACACCCCGACGCAAACGCGTCTCTGCAAAAACCCGATCATCAATTTGCCCACTCTTTTTTTGTTCAATCTGAGTCTCAAATGTATCGACTTCGGCACTCAGTTCTTCGGGCAATTGACCGTCGAGTTTCTCTTTCCAACTCTGTACACTCATAAACACCACCTATTGAAGAAGGAGAAATATTATTGTTGATTTTCTAGATCAAGATTACTAACAAGTACCATAGTGATTGGAAATTAAGAAATTATAGTGATTTGTCAAGCACAAAACCCCTATCCACCTATTTGATACATCTCCACTTTTCGTGCCTCGGGGGTGTGATCCAACCGAATCTCAGAATATCGATCTTCCCGCCCAGTCCAAATTCTTGCAATTTCTTTATTTATCATGTCATCCGACACACCCGACCGCATCAAATCGCGCAAATCGTGACCTTCTGAGGCAAACAAACATGTATAAATCTTGCCATCTGTCGACAACCTGGCCCGCGTACAATCACCACAAAATGGCTGCGTCACCGACGCAATCACCCCAATTTCGCCCCCACCATCCCCATATCGATATCGCCGAGCAACCTCACCTATATAATTAGGATCCAATGCTTCTAA
>JABIFK010000582.1 GCA_018650745.1 Candidatus Latescibacterota bacterium
AATTACAGATGATGTATTAGACTTTATTGGCGACTCAAAAACCCTTGGCAAACCAACCGGAAACGATGTTCGTGAAAAGAAGATGACATTGCCACTTATTCGGGCCTTTAGAAATTGTGAAAACGGTGAATCTGAACATATTCGGATTAAAGTACTCAATGGTGTTAAAACGGAAGAAGATTGGCAAGAAGTCATCACCTTTATCCAACGCTACCGAGGCATAGAATCAGCCCAAGAAGACGCACAAGCTTATGCGAAGTCTGCTTTGGAAAGTTTAGACATATTACAAACTTCTGACGCGAGAGACGCACTGACATTGGCCGTGCAGCATATTGTAGAACGCGATCAGTAAGTTTGTACACGATTACAAATTTTAAATATTTGCAGTTGCAACAGTCTACATATCGATCACAACGTGCATCATTAAAGCAGTTTGTATCCTTAAAACGGGAGTGAGCCCCACAAATGAATCGAGAAACCTCGCGAATACTGTTTATCGGCGCGACCATTTTGCTTGCGCTGTTCTATCTCTACCCTACATATGAGTTGTACTATGCGCCACCAGAAAACCCAGATGCGCGCGAGCAACTCAAACAGCAGGCCATCAATCTCGGTTTGGATTTGCAAGGGGGCATCCACCTTGTTTTGGAAGTGAATGACACAGAGCTCACCGAAGATGAAAAAATAGATGTTGTACCACGTGCATTGGAAGTTATTCGAAACCGAATTGACCAATATGGTGTTTCGGAACCGATTATTCACCGCGAAGGTGAAAAACGCATAGTGGTTGAATTGCCAGGTATTCAAGATATTGAACGTGCCAAACGCCTTATTGGTAGCCAAGCACGCTTAGAGTTCAAAATTCTTGAATCTGGTGAAGACCGCGCATCAGTTGTTCAGCGCATTGACAATGTGTTAACTGCAAGAGCACCTGCAGATTCTACAAATTCAGATGATCCACTCTTTGAAGCATCCCCCGACATCCCTACGCTTTCAAAATATCTGCTCTCTTACAGAGGAGATTTGGTTGTTTTAGAAGACAACATCTTTACCGTAAGAGAACTCTTTGCAGACCCTTCCATTCAAAAGTTGATCCCACCCGCCTCCCAGTTTTTCTGGGGTGCCAAAGTTGAAACCATGCCTGATGGGCAAGCTTATCGTTCGCTGTATTTTGTGAAGTCACGTGTTGAGATGACCGGTGAAATTCTTTCGAATGCATCTGTCACACGCGGCCAATCATTTGAAAATGCGGGCCAACCCGTTGTCAACTTTACCACAACAAGTGAAGGTGTTCGCATTTTCTCACGCGTAACAGGTGCACACGTGGGTGAGCGTATGGCCATCATCTTAGACACCCAAGTCTATTCAGCTCCTAATATTCGTTCAAAAATCAGCCAAGGTTCCGGTATTATAGAAGGCTCAGGCACACAAGAAGAAGCCAAAGATTTGGCCATTGTGTTGCGCGCAGGTGCCTTACCTGCCCCACTTGATATTGTTGAAGACCGCACCGTGGGCCCCTCGCTTGGCCGCGACTCGATTGAACAAGGCAAAAACGCCGCTTTAATTGGCTTGGCCATTGTCATCGTCTTTATGATGATATATTATGGCTTCTCTGGTTTTGTGGCCAATCTGGCATTGATCTTAAACCTCGTCTTTGTAATGGCCATCTTAGCCGCGTTTCAGGGCACCTTAACTTTGCCAGGGATTGCAGGTATTATTTTGACCATTGGTATGGCCGTGGACGCCAACGTACTTATTCTCGAACGCATTCGTGAAGAATTGCGTGCGGGAAAAACTGCACGCACAGCCATTGAGAATGGATATGCTCGGGCAATGTTGACCATTGTGGATGCCAACGTAACAACCATTATCACAGCCGTTGTGCTTTACCAATATGGCACAGGCCCCATCAAAGGTTTTGCACTCACCCTGATGGTCGGTATCCTGTCATCAATGTTCACAGCGATCTTTGTCACACGCACCGTTTACAACTTTATCACCACACGTCAAACTTCGCCCTCTATTAGCGTGGGTAAATTGCGTGTTTTTGGCGATACAGCCATTGACTTTCTCAACTTGCGCAAGATTGCATTTATTGGCTCCTTGGTGATTATTCTCATTGGTTTGGGTTCTGCGATTACCAAAGGGGGTTATAACCTGGGCATTGACTTTGCCGGTGGTACACTCTTAGAGGTACACTTTCAACCCGCAGTGCCAGTTGGTGATATTCGTGACGCCTTAAGCGATGTGCAAGTGGGCGATCAGAGAATGAATTTGCAAAGCAGCGAGATCAAAGAATTTGGTACGCCGAATGATATTCTCATACGCGTACAAGAAGAGGCAAAAGGCACGGCCGTAGCCGATGCGATTAAAACCACCCTCAAAAGCAAGTTTGGATCTCAAATACCCAACGAGAATGATTGGTTACGCCGCCAAGAAGCGGTGGGACCCAAAATTGGTGAAGAACTGAAAACAAACGCGATCTATGCGATCATTGTATCGATGATTCTCATCATTATCTATGTTTGGTGGCGGTTTAGACAAATTGAATTTGGTGTTGCTGCAGTGATCGCGTTGTTCCACGATGTGATGATCACGATGGGCGTTTTCTCTTTAACAGATCATGAGATCTCTCTGGCAGTTGTGGCCGCCTTAATGACCATTGTGGGTTATTCTCTCAACGATACGATTGTGGTCTTTGACCGCATTCGTGAAGACACCAAGCTCTATCGCCGCGATACATTTGGCTCCATTATCAACCGAAGTATCAACGAGTGTTTGAACCGCACGTTCTTGACCTCTACCACCACCTTGTTGGTGGTGGTCTCACTGATGACACTCGGTGGCGAAGTGATTTATGACTTTGCTTTTGCGTTGCTCATAGGTGTGGTGGTTGGTACCTATTCTTCGGCCTTTGTTGCTGCCCCCATTGTCTCTGAATGGCACAACCGCCGCGAAGCCAAAGAAGCAGCACAAAGTGGACGTAGCGCTGCATAAGTGGAAAAACAAGAAAAGAACCATTGAAGAACACGGAGCCCCTCCCTTGAACACACATCAAAAGATCTGAAATAGATACACCACAAGATGATTAAAAAAAGAAGCCGCTCATATAAACTGAGCGGCTTCTTTTTTTGCCAAACGACTCTCAAATCAATTTATAATGGACAAAACCAGACCCAATAGACGACCTGCTCAATCACAGTTATTGAAACCGATTTCTTTTGAGTTTATGAATCTATAAAGGGTCTGTTTATGAAGTATTATTATCGGGAACACTTGTCGGGTTACACGAGAATGAAAGCAGAAGGAACAGTCACTTGGGGAGGGATTTCGAACTCGACAAACCTCTTCTTGTTCAAAAATACAAAACGCGTTTACCTTTGGGTAAACGCGTTAAAAACGATCTTAATTTGGGAGACGGGCAGTTGGGGTTCCTTACCCTTCCTCCCTTTCTTTTTTCTGTGTTTCCCCGTGATCAGAATTGATACTCTCGTTTCTTCTGATCCTTAGATGGTCCACTTGCAGCAGGTGTAGCGCGCGCACCAGATGTGTGATCAGGACATGGCCTCTTGGGCTCTGTACCAGGTTTGAACACTTCGGTATACTTTTTGGGACAATATATCGACGCCACTTCATAGGTATCGCCACACACCTCCACACGTGGAATGGAGGCAGGCATTTCAAAGTTTTCGACTGGCAAATCAAGCGCCTTGTGGGCGCGTTTCATAAACTGAGCCCACACAGGCATCGTCACCGACGCACCCGTCATCTTGCTGCCCATTGACACCTTCGAATCAAACCCCACCCAAACGCCACACACAATTTGAGATGTATATCCCACAAACCAAGCATCAGCATAGTTTTGCGTGGTTCCCGTCTTACCTCCCGCCGGTCGTCTAAACCCCCACGCCGTACGGGCACCCATTCCAGTCCCATTCAAAATGGCATAATCACGTCCCCGACGCATATCCAACACAGACTGCATCAGATTCACTGCAACAGCGGCCGTTTCTTCACTCAATACAGCTTTCTCACGACCTTGAACGGCCTCCTCAAGCAAATTCCCATTTTTATCGACAATCTTCAGCACCGACAGCGGCTCCACATGAATGCCTTTATTGGGCAAGGTGCCATAAGCCGAAACCAATTCCAACAATCGGACCTCGCTCGTGCCCATCCCCAGTGACAACACCGGACGAATGCGCGACTTAATACCCATACGATTGGCATATTCAACAACCTTTCGGGGCCCCACCTTTTGCAAAACTTGCGTCGTAACCACATTGCGTGACCCCGCAAGCCCTTCCCGCATCGTCATCCACCCCAAATACCTGTGGTCATAATTTTCGGGCTGCCAAAAACGGCCATCGTGCATTTGAATAGATACAGCTGTATCGGGCCACTTTTTGGTCAAAGGAACACCCGCATCAATTGCGGTTGTATAAATAAAGGGCTTAAAAGAAGATCCGGGTTGTCGCAATGCTTGTGTGGCACGATTAAATCGGCTCTGATCAAAATTGCGTCCCCCCACCATTGCCAAGATATGACCCGTTTGAGGATCAATGGCAACCAATGCACTTTGTAAAATCAAATTTTCCAATGTGTCTTTATGCGTTTTGATACGCGCCCAAAATGTCGAATCTGGCGGATTCCTCTTCCAGTTGATACGCACACGTTCTTCTACGCGTTCAAGGTTGCGTATCAACTCTTCTTCAGCAATTTGCTGAACCCTGCTG
>JABIFK010000919.1 GCA_018650745.1 Candidatus Latescibacterota bacterium
CGCTCATGCGCAAATTGAATCAACCAACGAATAGACAATGCCAACCGTTCATCGGGTCGAACTTCTTCGGGCACTTGGTAAGTTGCTCCACCTACACGCCGAGAACGCACTTTGACAACGGGCTTTACATTGTCAACTGCTTTTTCGAAGATCTCAAGCCCTTCATTACCCGAACGTTCTTGGATCAAATCAAACGCTTGATACAAGAGTCGCTCTGCAATACTTTTTTTACCATTCCGAAAAAGGCAATTTACAAAACGAGTCACCAAAACACTATGGTATTTTGGATCTCCAGGAAGCTGTCTTTTTTCTGCCCGTCGCTTACGCATAATACATCGACCTTTTATTATAGGAAGGATGTTTGTTACACCTACGTGCCAAACATCCGAAGCTTAACTTGAAATAATTAACTGGCTTTTTTCGTACCGTATTTAGACCGGCCTTGCTTGCGATCATCAACACCTGTCGTGTCCAAAACACCACGAAGAATGTGATATCTCACAGATGGCAAATCTTTCACACGACCACCACGAATCAACACAACAGAGTGCTCTTGAAGATTGTGCCCCTCACCAGGAATATAGGCTGTAACCTCTATCCCATTTGTCAACCGCACACGCGCAACTTTTCGCAAAGCCGAGTTAGGTTTTTTGGGTGTAGTCGTATAAACCCGTGTGCATACGCCACGCTTTTGAGGACACCCTTTTAGTGCTGGAGCAGAAGAGCGTTTTCTCTTGACCTTCCGCCCTTTCCGAACCAACTGATTTATCGTGGGCAAATCCAACCTCCTTGAACATTTCTTATGAGAGACTTCCAATATAATAAGCTGATTGATTAGTGTCAAGCATTAATTGGGGGCAAACCCACACTTTCGGTTCCTTCTTCAACGACTTGAACAAAAGACTCATCTTCTTCAACGACAACATCCTTCATGCCTCGATATTTTAACGCACCCGTACCTGCTGGAATCAAGTGTCCAATGATCACATTCTCTTTCAAGCCAAGCAATTGGTCGACCTTACCTTGCACAGCTGCTTCCGTCAAAACTCTTGTCGTCTCTTGGAAAGACGCTGCCGAGATGAAGCTCTCAGTTAAAAGAGAGGCCTTCGTAATACCAAGCAATATAGGCTGGAATGTTGCAGGATCACCACCTTCAGTAATAACCTTATCATTATCATCTCTGAACCGGAATCGGTCTATGAGTTCACCTTCCAAGAAATTTGTATCACCCGGATCTGTGACTTGGACTTTTTGGAGCATCTGGCGAACAATTGTCTCAATATGTTTATCATTGATCTTTACGCCCTGCAATCGATAAACCTGTTGAATTTCGTCTACCAGATATTCCTGTACTGCTTGGATCCCCAAGATGGCTAGAATGTCATGCGGAATGACTGAACCTTCGGACATACGCTCACCAGCAATAACACGATCACCTTCTTGCACACGCAAATGTCGACCATAAGGAACAGTATATTTCCGTTCTTCACCATCATCAGCAGTAACAAAAACGATACGTGACCCCCGCACCAAACCACCAAAACTAATAATACCGTCAATTTCAGTCACTACCGACGGATCTTTAGGTCGTCGAGCTTCAAAAAGTTCAGCCACTCGAGGCAGACCACCAGTAATATCTCTTGTTTTGCTGCGTTCACGTGGGATTTTAGTTAGCGTATCACCAGCCTTGATCTTATCACCATCTCGAACAACAAGGCGAGCACCAAGGGGAATGATATAATGCCCCAACGCTTCACCATCATCTCCCGCTATCGTAATGCGCGGCGACAAAGTTCTGTCTCGGTGTTCGATCACCACTTGAGCTGCAATACCAGTGGTATCATCGTTTTCTTCACGAAAGGTTACTCCTTCAGCCAAGTCGACAAATTGAACCGTGCCAGCTCTTGGAGAACAAATCATGTTGTTGTACGGATCCCAATCGTAAAGGGTCTCATTTTCCTCAACCATTTGCCCATCTTGTACCTTAAGAACAGAACCATGGGAAACATAATAATGTCCACCACGCGGACGCCCTTGATCATCTTGAACTTCTAATTCTCCATTTCGCGAGACAACAATCCAAGAAGTCGCATCTCGTTCTACACATTCGAGATTTTTAAATACAACTTTCCCCGCACGTTTTGCACCAATTTCAGCTTGCTCAGCGATACGACTGGAGGTCCCACCAATATGAAAAGAACGCAAAGTCAACTGAGTACCGGGTTCGCCAACACTTTGTGCAGCGATAACACCTGCCGCTTCACCAGTATTAACCAGTTCAGCAGTAGCGGGATTACGTCCATAACACAAAGCACAAATACCACGGCGTGTTTCACAAGTTAGCACAGACCGCACATATACAAGCTCAACACCAGCATCTCCGATCTTAGCGGCCATTTCTTCATCCAAAAGAATTCCGGCCTCTACAATGAGATCTCCTGTCACTGGGTCTTCAATGTCATCTTGCGTCGTTCTACCAATAATGCGATCAGCGAGGGACTCGACAATTTCTTCACCCTCTTTAAGAGCTTCCATATCAATACCCAAAATAGTACCACAATCGTGCTCAGATACAACCATATCCTGGGCAACATCAACCATGCGTCGGGTTAAGTAACCGGCCTCAGCAGTTTTCAACGCAGTATCGGCCAAACCTTTGCGCGCACCGTGTGTCGATATAAAGTATTCGAGAACACTTAAACCTTCTTTAAATGACGAAAGAATCGGTGTTTCGATAATTTCACCTATGGCTCCCGTGAGCTTCTTTTGGGGCTTATTCATTAACCCGCGCATACCACCTAATTGTTTAATTTGGTCATCATTACCACGTGCGCCGGAGTCTTTCATGATGTAAATATTATTGAAACCATCTTCCGCTTTTTCCAACGAACCACTCATAACTTGAGCGATATTATTGGTGGTATGCTGCCAAACATCAATCACTTTGTTGTAGCGCTCACCTTCGGTAATTACACCATGGGCGTGTTGTTGCAAAATCTTTTCGACTTCAACCATCGCCGTAGTAATTAATTCTTCTTTTTCTGGGGGTACTACAACATCAGCTACCGAAATCGAAATCCCTGACTGAGTAGCATACTGATACCCTACTCCCTTCAAACCGTCCAAAAAGTCTGTCGTGATGCTATTACCAAAACGGGCATGAACATCAGCGGTTACTTTTCGAATGCCCTTGTCATCAATCAACTCATTAATAAAAGGCATAGTTTCGGGAACAACTTCATTTAAGATAACACGCCCAACCGTTGTTGTGATAATTTGACCGTCAACACGCAACTTTATAGCATGATGCAGCTGTAATTGTTTATGATCAAAAGCCATACGGGCTTCCATTGGGCTACCAAATGTAGACAATTGGTCAGGATCGCCATGAACAATTTTAGTCAGGTAATACAAACCCAATGCAATATCTTGAGGCTTGTCGACAACAACAGGCGAACCATCGGCTGGTTTCAAGAGATTATTTGACGACATCATCAGCAAACGGGCTTCAATTTGTGCTTCAAATGACAAAGGCAAATGCACGGCCATTTGATCACCATCGAAGTCGGCATTAAACGCTGCACAGATCAATGGATGACAGCGAATGGCCTTGCCTTCCACCAAAACAGGTTGAAAGGCCTGAATACCCAAGCGATGCAAAGTAGGTGCGCGATTGAGTAGTACACAGTGGTCTTGAATAATCTCTTCGAGAATATCCCAAACCTCCACACGCTCACGCTCAACCAATTTCTTAGCACTCTTTACGGTTTGCACAAGCCCTTTTTCTTCCAAGCGCCTGATAATAAAAGGCTTGAATAACTCAAGGGCCATGTGTTTTGGCAATCCACACTGATACAAACGCAATTTGGGATCGACCACAATCACAGAACGCCCAGAATAGTCAACGCGCTTACCCAGCAAGTTCTGACGAAAGCGGCCTTGTTTGCCTTTAAGCAAATCAGAGAGTGATTTAAGCGACCGATTACCATCACCACGCACAGCACGTGAACGACGCCCATTATCAAATAGAGCATCTACAGCTTCTTGCAACATTCTCTTTTCATTGCGCAAAATAACTTCAGGCGCTTTAATTTCGATCAGTTTCTTCAAGCGATTGTTGCGATTGATCACCCGACGGTAAAGATCATTTAAGTCGGAGGTAGCAAAACGCCCTCCTTCTAAGGGCACCAATGGACGCAAATCAGGTGGGATGACAGGAATCACATCCAAGATCATCCAATCGGGATTATTGTCGGACTGGCGAAAGGCCTCTACAACCTTCAAACGCTTGAGCGCTTCTTGCTTACGCTGAACAGAAGTCTCCATGCGCGCTTGTGTTCTCAATTCAGCAGACAGTTCTTCCACGTCGATAGAAGACAAGAGTTTTTTAATTGCTCCCGCTCCCATATCTACGTCTAACTTGTGACCATTGTCTTCAAGTTCGATCACTTCATCTTCGGTTAGCAAATCTTTAAATTTGAGATCGGGCGCATCACCCGGGTCAAGAACCACATAGGATTCGTAGTAAATGATTCGCTCTAAGTTTCGGATGGACAGATCTAACAAATATCCCATTCGAGAAGGCAATGACTTAAAAAACCAAATATGTGTGACAGGCACAGCCAACTCGATATGTCCCAAACGTTCTCGACGAACCTTAGACTGCGTAACCTCAACGCTACACCGGTCGCAAACAACACCCCGATAGCGAATGCGCTTGTATTTTCCGCAATGACATTCCCAGTCCTTGACGGGACCAAATATGCGCTCGCAGAATAGCCCATCACGCTCGGGTTTGAAAGATCGGTAGTTAATGGTTTCTGGTTTGGTTACTTCTCCCCGAGACCATCCTCGGATGGTGTCAGGAGAAGCCAATTGAATACGAATTGAATTAAAATCTAAGGGTCGATGGGAATGATTGGTATCGGCCACGGGCAGTACCCCCTTTAACGATCGAATGTCAAAAACAATTTCTTAGAAGTGGACAAGCAACAACTAGTCTTGCGTGTCTTCGAGAACCACATCAAGGCAGAGACTTTGCAACTCTTTAACCAATACATTGAAAGACTCTGGTACACCAGGTTCTGGTGGATTCTCTCCCTTCACGATCGCTTCATAAATTCTCGAACGTCCGGCGACATCATCGGACTTCACTGTTAACATTTCTTGTAACATATGTGCAGCACCATACGCTTCTAAAGCCCACACTTCCATTTCGCCAAATCTCTGGCCACCAAATTGAGCTTTTCCGCCCAAAGGTTGTTGCGTAACCAAGGAATATGGCCCAATAGAACGTGCGTGGATTTTGTCACTTACGAGGTGGGACAATTTGAGCATATAAATAACACCCACCAGCACATCTTTATCAAAAGGTTCACCTGTTTTGCCATCAAAGAGCTTAGCTTTGCCACTTTCAGGCAGGTTTGCTTCGCGCAACAAGGCTTGGACGTCTGAAAGATCAGCACCGTCGAAAACGGGCGTAGCCGTATGTAGCCCCAACTTCTGAGCAGCCCACCCCAAATGCGTCTCCAAAATTTGCCCCAAGTTCATGCGAGAAGGAACACCCAATGGATTAAGCACCAAATCAATTGGTGTACCATCCTCTAAATAGGGCATATCTTCTTCGGGAACAATGATCGAAACAACACCTTTATTACCATGGCGTCCAGCCATTTTGTCGCCCACCATCAGTTTGCGTTTTCGGGCAACATAGACTTTGACCAACTGAACAATCCCGGGTGGTAATTCATCGCCACGAGCGATTTTTTCCAACTCCCGTTCAATTTCTTCATCTGCCTGCTGTATGAGCTGTTCAGACAAATCGACCAATCGATCAATCTTTTGGTTTGTTGCAGGACTGTCGCACCATCCTTCTTCTGATTGAAGCGTGCTAAAGTCGATTTTTTCGATGACTTTTTCATTAATAGCAGTGCCTGAACGCACAACAACAGAACCATCTTCGGTACTGCGCAACGTGTTGATTTTTTTACCATCTAATAAAGCTAAAATCTGCTCAACACGACTTTCTCGGATAGAAAGAATCTTTTCTGCAGCCAATTTCTTAGCCACATTGGATTTCTCTCGATCTTCTTTCCGCGTTTTTTCGTCGCGTTCTTTTCTTGAAAAAACTTTCCGATCCATGACCACACCGTCCATACCAGGTGGAGCCTTCAGCGATGCGTCTCGCACATCGCCAGCTTTTTCACCAAAGATAGCACGCAATAGCCGTTCTTCGGGTGAGAGTTCGGTTTCGCCCTTAGGAGTAACCTTACCGACCAAAATGTCACCTTGTCCAATTTCGGCACCCACGCGAATAATACCGTGCTCATCCAAATTGCGAACAGCTTGCTCACTCACATTCGGAATTTCACGCGTTATTTCTTCTGTTCCACGCTTGGTATCGCGAACCTGAAGTTCGAATTCTTCAATGTGGATTGAGGTGAAAATATCTTTCTTAATCAAACGCTCAGAAATAATAATAGCATCTTCGAAGTTGAACCCATTCCAAGACATAAACGCAACCAACACATTGGCCCCAAGAGCCAAATCACCACGGTCAGTCGCACTCCCATCTGCTAGCACTTGACCAACTTCAACCTTATCACCCGCTCGCACAAGAGGTCGCTGATTGATACACATATCTTGATTGGAGCGTTTGAACTTGGTGAGCCAGTAGATGTCTTCATCTGAAAGGTCAATGGCTTCGGCACTACGCGTTTTTTTGCGCTTAATCACAACCTTGTTTGCACTAACATAAGACACTGTGCCTGGATGTTTTGCCGTAACCACCGCTTTAGAATCAATGGCAACTTTGCGCTCCATGCCTGTTCCCACACGAGGTGCGTCCGTAATCAACAATGGAACGCCCTGGCGTTGCATATTTGACCCCATCAAAGCACGATTGGCATCATCGTGCTCTAAAAATGGAATCAAACCAGCGGCAGCACTGACCATTTGAAATGGAGATACATCCATGTAATCAATCTGTTCGGGGCTAACAACAGGAAAATCACCTCGACGGCGGGCTTGATTGACGCTGTTTTGGAACTTGCCCGCTTCAGATACAGACACATTGGCCTGGGCAATGGTATGCCGATCTTCCACATCAGCGGGTAGATACTGAATCGTATCTGTCACCTTGCCATCTTCAACGATGCGATAAGGTGTTTCTAAAAAACCAAAGGGATTCACACGGGCATAAGTTGCAACTGATGCAATTAAACCAATGTTTGGTCCTTCTGGCGTTTCAATAGGACAAATACGCCCATAATGAGTGTGGTGCACATCCCTTACTTCAAAACCTGCACGATCACGCGTTAGACCACCAGGACCCAATGCAGACAAACGACGCTTATGTGTCAACTCATCTAAAGGATTTGTCTGTTGTAAAAATTGAGACAATTGGCTACTGCCAAAAAATGCCTGCACAACTGTGGATACTGTGCGTGCATTCACCACATCATGAGGCGTAAGTTGATCCGAATCTCGCAAACTCATACGCTCACGAATCGTGCGAGCCATACGAGCCAAACCAATAGAAAATTGGTTGGATAACAATTCACCCACAGACCTTACGCGACGATTACCGAGATGATCAATATCATCGGTAAACCCTTGCCCCAACACCAAAGTGAGCATGTATTGGATCACCAAGATAAAATCATCTACACACAGCGTTGTAAAACTCAACGGAATATCCATATCCAAACGCTGGTTAATACGGTATCGTCCAACTTCACCCAAATGGTAACGACGCGGGCTAAAAAAGTGCCGTTCCAACAACCCACGAGCCGTCTCAATATTAGGTGGATCACCTGGCCTCAAAAGACTATAAATTCGAGCCAATGCCTCTTCTTCGTTATCGCAAGGATCTTTTGCCAAAGTATTATTGATGACACCCGCATCATTTTCCGCATTAACATCAAGGATGGTAACTTGGGTAATCTTCTTTTCTTGCAGGGCAACAAGCAATTCCTCGGTCAAGGTGGTATAAGCCTCAACAATCACTTCCCCTGTTTTTTTATCAACAACATCCTCACTCACAATGGCGTCAATCAATTCTTCGTCAACTTTGGCTTGCGCATCCGAGTGAAATATACCAAGGATTTCTTCACCTTTACCAAATCCTAAAGCACGTAAAAATGTTGTAACAGGTAACTTGCGTTTGCGATCGATAAGAACGTACATGATGTCGTTAATATCGAGGGTAAATTCAAGCCATGCGCCTTTATAAGGGATAATTCGCGCAGAAAATAGCTTTTTACCATTTGGGTGTATCGTGTCATCAAAAAACACACCTGGCGAACGATGCAACTGACTTACAATCACTCGCTCTGACCCATTAATGATGAAGGTACCTTCTTCTGCCATTAAGGGCAATTCACCCAAAAATACGGTTTGCTCGACAATATCTTTCACACGAAAGTCATTGTCGCCTTGTTTTTCTCGAGAAATCAAACGCAAAGTTGCCCGCAAAGGGGCCGCATATGTAGTGCCACGCTCGAGGCATTCAACCACACTATACTTTGGTGTTCCAATAGAATAATCCACAAACTCCAAAGAATAAAGATTGTGGACATCAGTAATAGGGAAGACACTATGGAAGACCGCCTGGAGGCCTTGTTTGGCACGTTTTCCAGGCGGTACATCTTTCTGCAAGAACCAGTTATACGAATCTATTTGAATATCAAGCAGATCTGGCATTTCAATTGCAGGGGTAATCTTTCCGTATGACTTCCTCTCGATAAAGCCTTTATCTGCCAAGGGCTCACGCTCCTGTGCTGAAGTAACGGTCGACGACGGATTGGAGATCGATTTTTCTTATACGACAATTACTTTACTTCAACGACTGCACCAGCTTCTTCCAATTCCGACTTGAGTTGCTCGGCTTCTTCAGAAGAAACGGCCTCTTTAACCGCATTTGGGGCATCATCTACGAGGGCTTTTGCTTCCTTTAAGCCCAAGCCGGTGATACTACGCACCACTTTGATCACTTGGATTTTCTTATCGCCAGGTGAAGACAGAATCACATCGAACTCTGTTTGCGCTTCTTCTTCAGGAGCAGCTTCTCCACCACCACCAGGGCCAGCAACAACAGCAGCTTGTGCTGTGACACCGAATTTTTCTTCCAATGCTTTAACCAATTCAGCCAATTCAAGCACTGAAAGTTTTTCAATCTCGCCGATAATTGATTCAACAGCCATTTCCTGTCCTCCATCCCAAAAGTGGGAATTGATGTGGTAATTTAAAATTTATAGTATTTACTGATTAACCTTCTTCACTTTTCTTATCTGCAACAGCTTGCAACGTACCAACCAACTTTTGAATAATCCCATTGAGTGTGTAAACCAAACCACTGATAGGGCTTTGCATCGCAGAGACCATTTGGCCAAGTAGCACCTCGCGAGGTGGCAGTTTGGCTAATGCCTCAAGCTGAGCATCAACATACACATCGCCTTCAATGTAACCTGCTTTAATGACAGGCTTTCCATCACTCTCTTCGGCAAATTCGGTCAAAACGCGTGCTGGTGCCACAGGATCTGCTTCAGAGCAAACCAAACCAGTGGGCCCAGCAAACAAATCATCTAGACCACCGACACCGGCCTCTTTGACAGCCAACTTGGCTAGACGATTCTTAACCACCAAAAAAGAGATATCTTCTTCACGCAACTTTTTGCGCAACTCAGTAAAGGTGGGCACATCAAGACCGGTAAAATCAGCCAAATAAACCCCTTTGGATTGCTTAAGCAATTCTGTGAGGTTTTCGACTGTGGCCACCTTCTCAGCAGTAGGCATCTAAAATTCCCTTCCTACACAAAAGATCAATTGGCAAATGTCGCCCGATCCAAACGAATGCCCGGCCCCATCGCAGTTGATAAGGTAATCGAGCGCAAATATTGGCCTTTGGCAGCAGATGGTCGAGCCCGCACAATGGCATCAATAATGGCCTGTGCGTTGCCAACGAGATGCTCTGCATCAAATGATGCTTTGCCAATAGGAGAATGAATATTGGATGTTTTGTCTACACGAAATTCTACACGCCCCGCTTTGGCTTCATCAACGGCACGCGCGACATCGGGCGTTACGGTACCACTTTTGGGGTTCGGCATAAGACCACGAGGCCCTAGAACCCGTCCTAAGCGACCGACCTGACCCATCATATCCGGTGTCGCAATTGCGACATCAAAGTCAGTCCAACCACCGTTGACTTTTTCAACCAAGTCTTCTGCGCCAACAACATCCGCACCAGCTGCTTTTGCTGCTGCCGCAGGGTCACCTTTGGCAAAAACAGCAATTCGAACAGACTTGCCCAAGCCGTGAGGCAAAGCGACAGTACCTCGCACTTGCTGGTCGGCATGACGTGGATCGACACCCAAACGAAAAGATAACTCAACAGTTTCGTCGAATTTTCGTAAAGGCATTTGTTTGAGAATGTCTACAGCATCTGCCAATTGATAACTGCTTTGGCGGTCAAATAATGCAGTAGATTGCTGATAAACTTTTGATTTACCTCGTGCCATTGTTTCTCCTCCGTCATTTATTCGACGGTCAAGCCCATGCTGCGAGCTGTGCCTGCAATCATGCGCATAGCAGACTCAACACTAGAAGCGTTCAAATCTACCATCTTTTGTTCGGCAATTTCCTTTAATTGATCTTCTGTCACCGTACCCACTTTAATCCGGTTTGACTCAGGCGATCCCTTAGGTACATTGGCAATGCGTTTGAGTAAAACAGCCGCTGGAGGACTTTTCAATTCAAACGAAAAGCTCCGATCGGCATACACTGTAATGACAGCAGGAATGATTAAACCTTGCCTGTCTTGTGTTTGTGCATTAAAAGCTTTGCAAAATTCCATAATATTCAAACCGTGTTGGCCTAATGCGGGGCCAACAGGAGGGGTTGGTGTCGCTTTCCCTGCCGGAATTTGCAACTTAATCGTGGTGAGAACTTTTCGAGCCATCTGTCCCTCTTAACAATGTTTAGGCATCTACAGCTTCTTCAACCTGTAAGACGTCTAGTTCTACAGGTGTGTTGCGGCCAAAGATGCTTACCATCACTTTAATTTTGCTTTTTTCAGGGTTGACATCGTCAACCAGACCAATAAAGTCACTAAAGGGACCGTCTATTACTTTTACACGATCGCCTACTTGATATGGAATATCTTCCGTTTCTTCAATTTGTCTGCGCTCAATCTGCCCCAAAATACGTTGTACTTCGTCATTGCGAAGCGGTTGGGGCTTTCGGCCAGGACCGACAAAGCTGGTCACACCAGGCACATTGGTTACAAAATGGAGTGACTCTTTGTCCATATCCATCTCAACCAATAGGTAACTGGGCAGAAACTTTTTCATTGAGGTCGTTTTGCGACCATCACGCATTTCTACTATTTCTTCTTGGGGTACCACAACTTGCGCAATTCTATCGCCGACGTCTGAATGTGCTTGGGCATTTTCGATATAGCTTTTGACTTTATTTTCGTGCCCAGAATATGTGTGTACGACATACCAACGTTGTGCCATTGGGCATCTCCAGTTATATCAACACCAAGTCCATAATACCAGCGAGGATATAGTCAACAATAAAAATAAAAACGGCTAAAGCAAGCGACAGACCCAAGACTATCGTAGTTGAAGACTTAAGCTCTTCTTGGGTAGGCCAAGTCACTTTTCCCATCTCAACTTGGACTTCTTGAATAAACAGGGCAATTTTTCCAAACATAATTAGGATACCGTATTATAAGGGGCCCGAGTGAAACCTACAAAAGCAGATTCGGAATGATTAAAAAATGGCAGGCCAGCCAGGACTTGAACCCGGAACCACCGGTTTTGGAGACCGATGCTCTACCAGTTGAGCTACTGACCCACCCAAATAAAACTCAAAACAAGATAGAAAGTGGAGCCCACGACCGGACTTGAACCGGTGACCTCTTCCTTACCAAGGAAGTGCTCTACCGACTGAGCTACATGGGCCTTTTAGATAGACATTTTCTGGAGCGGGAAACGGGACTCGAACCCGCGACCCTCAGCTTGGAAGGCTGACGCTCTAGCCAACTGAGCTATTCCCGCCCATAAAGCAACAAAAAACAACCCTTTACTTTGAAAGGGCCTAGACATTTGTAAAAAAATTTCTTCCGAAGAATGTTTAATATATGTAAAAGGGAAAAATGCGTCAAGATTTTTTTGTCGTAAGTATACAGTAGGTAAGGAGTTTTGATAAAAAACATCAAACTCCTATTATATTAGGCGGGGTATCAAAATGGTGGGGAGTGGCGGATTCGAACCACCGAAGGCATGAGCCAGTAGATTTACAGTCTACCCCATTTGGCCGCTTTGGTAACTCCCCACCCATTTTTGAACAGGCGTAGAAAATACACGAACAGCAGTGCTGAGTCAAGTCTAAAATGTCATAAAACGGCATCCAAATTCAAGAAAATAAAGCTATTTGCACATTGACAAAGCCTACACCCTTTGCTATTTTTGCGGCACTTCTTGCTTTTTAAATAATCCATACCGAAGGAGTTTATATCCAATGACAGAACCCATTCAGAATTATGCCCGTATTGGCATCGTACATTTTATGGCGTACAAAGCTTGTATTGGTGGTGAGGGCCCCATTGTCGAAACGCTTGAAAAAATTGCAGTAGACCCCTATTTCCAAGTCGTTGAAGTCACACACATGAAAGATGCAACCGTAAGGACACAAGCCCGCGACTTACTCAAATCGGCCCATATGGACGTTGCATTCGGAGCTCAACCCATATTGTTGGTCAACCAATTGAATATCAACTCCCCAGACACGGACCATCGTAATAAAGCCATTGATGCCCTCAAAACAGGTATTGACCAAGCTGAAGAATTAGGCGCACCAGGCTGTGCCTTACTCTCTGGCGCAGACCCAGGTGATGATGCACGCGAAGAGGGATTAAATCTTTTGATTGATTCTCTCAGCCAATTGTGTGACTATGCAGGAAACAAGAGCATGGACATTGTATTGGAAACATTCGACCGCCTACCTTTTGGCAAAAACTGCATCATCGGCCCAAATGCATTAGCGGTTGAAGTATCCAATCGACTGCGTCGCCAATATCCTAACTTTGGCCTCATGCTCGACTTGAGCCATTTTCCGCTCCAAGGCGAAAGCACGGCCTATTCTCTGAATATTGCGCGGGATCATATTGTTCATATGCACATAGGTAACTGCGTAATGAGCAACCCTGACCATCCTGCCTACGGAGACAATCACCCCCGTTTTGGATGCGAAGACGGTGAAAACGATACACCAGAAGTAGTCGAATTTCTCAAAGAGTTGCTCAACATTGGTTATCTCGATCCAGAAAAACGCCCTATTCTAAGCTTTGAAGTCTCACCTATGCCGGGTGAATCAACTGAAGTAATCGTTGCCAACGCCAAGCGCGTCCTCGACGAAGCCTGGGCTCAAGTATAATTATTGTAGCATGACATCATTAAAAGCCGGAGTTTTCTCAAGGGAAAAGTCCGGCTTTTTTTTAAGGACAAATTAATGATCCGTGACAAACGCAAATTACAAGTTTGCACTTCAGGTGTTTTGACCCTCTTAATGATTATTATGGGGGTGGTTTGGGCAACACATGCTCTCACTCGCTATCGCACAACACTCGAAGGGCAAATGGCCGAAAACAACGAGATTGTCAAAGCCAATTTAAGTATCATCATAGATCAAGTGACCAAACAATATGTCGAAAAAGCCCAAGTTATTGGGCAAATACAAAACGTATTGGAAGCACTCGAGGCCAAAGGATGGAAAGGTTTTGCTTGTGTCTTAGATGAACAAGGCCACGTATTAGCTCACCCCAACAGAAAAATGGTAGGTATGCGTACGCCAGTAGAAACTTACGAACCACAAAACTTACTTGGGCAAATCCCCCCTCCCGTCACACAATTGCCCGAAGCGAATCAAAAAACCTCGTCTATTTATCGCACCCAAGCAGACATCATCGCAATAGACTGGCTACCCGACCTGATGACCTACCTTTGTGTGCATAAATCTCACCGGCCCATCGCCCACCAGCTCAATGCACTGCGCGAACGCCTAATTGGTGTGGGCTTGCTCATTATCGCACTGGCCAGTACGGGATCATGGTTTTTTGTGGGAGGGTTGGTGGATCGATACGAAAATCACCTCACCCAATCAGAATATAGGAACAGAACACTTGTCCAAAACAGTGCCCCAATCGTAATCACAACCCCTGAAGGCACAATTCTCGATATCAACCCAGCAGGTGAGCAACTCTTTGACTCCACGAATAAAGAGCTGCTGAGTACTGCTCTTGGCAATTTGTTACCCAATCATTATCAGTCAGAATTTCAAGCTCTGCTCAGCGTCCCTCAAAACAACACCACAGAGTACAATGATCTGGATATTATCACCAGCCGCAAACACCCAAAGCCTGTTGATATCCGAGCCTGCCGCATAGAATATGGAAATCAGGATGCCATCTACTTCCTCATTCGTGATGTAACCGAAAATAGGCGTGCGAGAGAAGAAATATTAGCAGCAAATAAACGACTCAAAGAGCTCGACCAGCTCAAAACAGATTTTATCAATACGGTTTCTCATGAATTGCGAACCCCCCTCACATCGATGCGATGGTCCACTGAATCACTGTCACAGCTGGTCAACCAAGACGATGAAACAGTAGGAAAGTTGTTGCGGATTATCAGAGATGACAATCACCGCTTAGCAAACATGATAGAAGAATTACTGGGATTTGCTCGTATCGATGCCGGCGAACTGAAATTGAAGCCTACAGAGATCGATCTTGCTCAGACGGTAAAAAAAGCGAGAGAAGAGATATTGCCACTTGCTATCAAGAAGGAGATAGACCTTAAGGAAGCCGAAGGCATTGAAACACTGATCGTTCAAGCAGATCCAGAGCAAATGCACAGAGTCTTAATCAACATTCTGGATAATGCCATCAAGTACACGCCCGCAAACGGCTTGATAACCGTTTCATTATCACAAACCGAACAACAAGCCATTTTGCGGGTCACGGACACGGGTATTGGTATTTCGGATCAAGGCCAAGCCCTTATTTTTGAGAAATTCTATCGCACGGATCAAGCAGAAGTCCAAAAAGAGCGTGGAACGGGCCTTGGATTGGCTATTGTAAAAGGCATAACGGAATCACATGGAGGCACAATTGCCGTAGACAGCCAAGTCGGGCGAGGTACAACGTTCCAAATATCCTTACCACGCGATACTTAAACCACAGATTAAAATACATGGAGAAAATTTAGTATATGCCGATAATTTAGTATAAACAATGCAAGCCATTTTCTATTAATCGAGTGACCAATCATGAAACCCATTCTCCCCTATATCATGGTGCTTCTTTGGGCATTGGGCTGTGCGAATACATTGCCCCACCAAAGCCAAACAGAACCCGTTCTGGCTCACCCGGTGCCAACAATAAAAAAAGAGTCGACGCCTTACGAAACAGCAGCTTGGCATCTTTTCAGAAATGCCGACTATGTCAGAGCCCTCCGTTTGGCCTATCGTGCAACTGAAATACGCCCACAGGAACCCAGTGCGGCTCTCCTGATAGGTCTTATCTATGATCATGGCTTAAATCGGCCCGATTTGGCGCTGTCTGCATATAACCACATTCTACAACAGGCCCCTCATTATGAAGGTGTCGGCATCATCCAACCTCGCTTACCCTATCTTTTTAGGCGCACCCAAGAGCGCGTCGCACAACTCTCATTGCATCAATCCGACACACCTCCACTTCAGGGAATGCCACTCGCAATCTTCCCAATTCTCCCTTGGGCCCCAAACAAGACAGACGCAGCATTCACCTTGGGACTGACCGATATTCTGCTTTCGTCCTTACTCGACGAAAACTCTAGCCTGCCCTCCTTGCGTACACACCTGTTGGCGCACGCCTTTTTGGATGCATTTCCGAATGCAAATGCCAATGCATTTGCTCGGTGGACAGGTGCAGAACAAACCCTTTCTGGCACATTGGTTCACAGTCAAAACCATGATATCTCACTGCGCCTTGAACTGATCAACAAACAAGGCCAGACCCTTCAAGCAAGTGCCCCCATCGTCGGAAAAATGAGCCAGCTCAATCTTTTTCGAGATAATTTTGTTCATGCATTAACACAGATGTTTGACCAGACATATATAGACACCCAGTTACCGATGCCATCGTCAATGGCGCTCACCTTACACGGTCAAGCGCTCGACGCCTATCTTTCTGGTGACGCCCTACATGCCAGAGCTTATATAGAAGCCGCGACAAAGCTTTCTCCTACGACCAAACGCATGCGCAATCTCAACAGATGGATAAAAGCTGATTACACCGGGAGTCAAATAGGTAATGATCTTGTCGCACTCTATCGCTCGTTAAAACTGCAACCAGACCCTGATGAAGCAGCAACACGTCGTATTTTAGCAACCCAACATCTCTTAGCGCCAAGTTACGGTGTTGACTCTGCCCAAGAAACCTTAACGCCATTTAAACCACCTCAACCAGAGACGGCACCATGAAAAAAACAATCTGGATCATTTGGTTATTATGTACCTCGTCTATATACGGCATTGAAAAACCACGCACAGACATCGGCAGTTTTGTGCATCAAATAACCCTTGAACGCGATTCAACAGAAACACAGTTGACCCAATGGGTCACCCCGCTAAGTGTGCATTTGCCGTTTGCAAATGGAGCCATTCATATTCACTCGGCAGCAATGCTCGTACATCAAGATGCCCAGGTAGATGATCAGGTATGGGGTGCACTCAATACCAATCTGAGTGGATACTGGACGCTGGGTAAAACAGCACTGCTTAGCCTCAACACATCATTACCAACAGGCAAACATGCCTTGGCAACAACAGACGCAGATTTGGTACAGAGCCTGACCCGAAACGACCTCAATTTCCCAATCAAAACATTTGGCCAAGGGTTCGACTTTGGGGGCACGTTCAGTTTGGTGCGACATCGTGGATTTTGGACTTGGAGCGCTGGGGTAGGATATCAGCGAAAAGGCACATACGAACCCATTGCTGGTGTGACAGATTACAAACCAGGTGATGAAGTTTCAGGGTCATTTGGCTTTGATTACACCTATGGGTCTTTTGTCTATCGTTTCAGTGCAGCAGGCACTTACTTTTTTACAGACCGACAAAACAGGTTTGTGGTTTTTCAAAACGGCAAACAAATTTTGGTGCAAAATGCAATCCTCTACACAGGGAATCGATTTCGAGTAAAAGCCGAAATCACAGAAATTGCACGCCTCAAAAATCAAGAGATCATCAACGGTGCCTTTGTGTATGAGTCACGAGACAGCAATGGCAATGACCTTCGCGCCCAATTAGAAACCAGTTGGACCCCCATTCGTTATTTCACCATCTATGGCCTAGGATATGCAAAGCATCTCACAGCCAACGCCCGCCCAGCGGGCAGCCCGCTTTATCAAGGTGATGCCTATTTGATTGAAGGTGGTGGTGGTGTTGCTTTCACGGTCGGGCCTTATCATCTCAATTTGCGAGCAAGCAAACTAACAGGCAAAGCCGAAGACAAACAGGTTGCACTCTCGGCCATTAACCTACGCTGTTCATTCACCGCTGAATTCTAAAAAATTGCCCGCATTCAATTAAAAATGTTTACCGTCAACAAATATCTTAAAAAAGAAACCCTCTGCCAAACGACAGAGGGTTTCTTTTTTAATTCATGGATGAAACAGGGGGTTCCGGTGGAGCCAAAGACTGACGTATCAGAAGCCCAAAAGCACGTGCAAAAATAATCATAATGAAAAACCAGAAAAAAGAAGCCAACACAATGCCAACACCAGGCAAAAGCCCCAACACAATATTGCCCATCATAGATACACCAAAAAGACCAAAGCAGGTTTGAATATAGGGCCCAGAAACAACACGCTTTAAATCGACCCACAAGGGTCCAGGTTCAAAAGCAGCCCACAATCTTTGCTCCGCAGCATACCGTGCAAATACAATCGGAAAGAACCCGTAGAAAAAAACCATCACAATAATCAACAAAAAAGAAAGAGGGCCTGCGCTTTCAGGGTTATCGAGGCTGGGCACCCAACCCAAAATAGAGATAATGGCCCCCAAACCAAAAGCAGCCAAACAACAATACCCCAGCGCAATCAAAAACAACCACAAACCAGCAAGCGCGTAATCTCGCCAGCCGAACCAATCGTATACAACCAATTCCTTGGTACCATTCAAACCATCAATAAACACCCGATATAAATACCCCCACGCCACCAGAAAAACAGCCAACCCTGCAACGGTTAATACCCCACCCACCACAGGATCAACCAAACCCGCCAAAAGCGCACTCAGCGCTAAGGTGGGTAATAAATTCATAATTGCCCCTGGCAAGACCTTTTGCCACCACCCCGGCGTATTCAATATCATTTTAAAATGTTGTATTAGAAAAAATCCCAGCATACCTCATCCCGTCTTAGACCAAAGCCTGTTCAAAATCTGCAATAATATCATCCGTATCTTCAATTCCAACAGCCACGCGCACCAATTCATCTGTGATGCCAATGGCCAACCGGTCTTCCCGCGCTAATTCATAATACGAAATTGAAGCAGGATGTGACAC
>JABIFK010000588.1 GCA_018650745.1 Candidatus Latescibacterota bacterium
GACAATCAATCCCAATCATTTGGAGGCATTGGGTTTAAAGGCCGCTGCATTTTTCTTGAAAGACGATTCGGTGCGTGTGGCGCAATTGTGTGAAGAGATATTTGTTATTAATTCCTTATTTTCTGGAGCCTATCGCATTCCGGGGCGGCTTGCTTCACGGCATTACCGTTTTGAAGAGGGGCGGGCATTTCAAGCGCAGGCTTTAGAGGTTGATGAACATGACCACGAGGCGCGTTTGCTATTGGCTTTTGATCTGTTGCGTTTGGGCAAAGATGCTGAGGCAAGGGGTGAATTAGAGGCGGTATTTGCAGCCGATCCATACAGCGTGCGTGCTTATAATTTATTGGAAGCAGCAGATGCGATTGATGGATTTGAGACGGTTGATCGTGGAATTTTTCGATTGCAATTGCCTGAGTATGAAAAGAATCTAATGGGAGATGATTTGTTGGCTCTGTTAGATGAGGCTTCTGAACTCTACGAGGAGAAATACAAAATCGATCTAAAAACACCTGTGGTGGTACAGGTATTTGATGATCACGATGTCTTTATGGTGCGATCGGTGGGACTGCCGGGTAGCGCAGGGCATTTGGGTATTTGTTTTGGACAGTTGGTGACCATGGACTCTCCGCGTGCCAGACCTTTGGGTAGTATGAATTGGCGACGGGTTTTGTGGCATGAATTTGTGCATGTGATTACGTTGCAAAAAACAAACAATCGGATGCCGCGTTGGTTGTCGGAAGGCATTTCGGTTTATGAAGAATATACCGGAGATGATGCGTGGGGGCAGCGGTTGGATGCCAATTTTGAGTCTGTTGTGAATGAAAATGGATATCCGACGCTCGAAGATTTAAACCGTTATTTTACAACGCCGGGTTCGGCCACCGAGTTGATGTTTGGGTATTTTGCTTCAGGGGAGTTTGTGAAATTTTATGTGGATGCCTATGGGCACGAAGCATTGTTGCGGGTTTTGGATCGTATTGGACAAGGAGAAAATACAACAGATGTGGTGGTTGCAGAATCCCAGGAAACTGCGTCTGAGCTCAATTTGCGTTTTGATGCCCATATGCGTGTCAGGTGCGCGTCGTTTGATCAATTGGCTGAGCATTCGGTGTTTAAAATGGTTTTGGCCGATGGGGATGCCGCGGCCAATCGAGGGGATTTGGAAGCGGCTGAAAAATCTTATGTATCGGCATTTGAATTGTATCCCGATTATGTTGCCGAAGATGCCCCCTTGCGCCGCTTGGTCACTCTCTATGCCAAGTCAGATAACAAAGCCAAGTATATAGAGGCACTTAAGCGTTTGGTGGCGTGGGATGCGACGGCAAACGATGCGTGTGTGACATTGGCGGCTTTGCTGATTGAAATGGGAGATGCCAAAACAGCGGGGGATGTGCTCAAACGTGCGTTTGCTGTGCATCCCTTTCAAGTGGATATGTTAAAGCAACGTGTTTTGGCTGCTGTGCAGTTAGAAGATTTTGAACAGGCCCAAGGTGATTTGAAAAAATTAGTGTATTTGGATACACCTGGACGAGCAGAACACCAATTGAGTTTGGCGCGTCTATTATTAAAAAAGGGTGATTCTGATGCCGCAAAAGTTGAAGTCTTGTCTTTGCTTGAGACAGTGCCACATTTTTGGGATGCACAGCAATTGTTATTGGACTTGGTGGAGCAGAACCCATGAGAGATATGCATGTGCCTAAAGGATATTCAAAACGCCACGTTTCATATTTGACTGGCAGTCTGTTTTTTTTAGCGCTGATTTTGGCATTTGTTCTGTTTGGTGATTCTGCCGATGCGCAGCGGCGGCGTTGGCGGCGGTCTTTTGATCGGATGGAGCGCGATATTTTTCCGAGCAATGCGTTTACGTTTTGCCGAATAGAATATACCAGCGGCAGCCGTGGTCGTAGTCGGGGGCGGCGCGGGGGCAGTTGGTCTGTTGATTATCCCGAGGCAGATGAAAATTTTTCATTGCGTTTGTCACAGATAACGACCCTGAACGTTAATCGCACATCAGATGGCCGGTTTCAGCATGTTGTCGTGCGTTTGGATGAGCCTGATTTGTTTAAGTATCCTTTTGTTTATATGCTCGAAGTTGGACGGATGGCACTGGGCGAACCTGAGCGTGAAGGATTACGTTCCTATTTATTGCGTGGCGGGTTTTTGTTGGTCGATGATTTTTGGGGGGATGATGCTTGGGAAAATTTACAATATGAACTTGCCCAGGTGTTGCCTGCAGAGGAATATCCATTGGTGGATATTCCCTTAGATCATGAGATTTTCCATATTGTATTTGATGTTGATGAAGTGCCTCAGGTACCTGGCGTCGGTAGCTTTTACGATTGGCAGCTTACGGGGCTTACATATGAAGGGCACGAAGGTCGTTATGTGCGATATGGCCCCGAAGCACATTGCAAAGGCATTTTTGATCATAATGGTCGGTTGATGGTGGTGGTGATGCACAATACCGACTTGGGTGATGGTTGGGAGCGCGAGGGCGAGAATTATGAATATTTTCGTACGTTTTCTGCACCCAAAGCCTATCCGATGGGCATTAATATTGTGGTGTATGCGATGACACATTAAAGGCGGTCGCAAGTCTACAGGTCACAGGTCTGGACTCTGGATATTTAATCGATTTAGGTTTTGACTTGTGACTTGAGATCTGTGGCTTGATTTTATTAAGGGGATTCTTTTGAGCGATACCATTCAAGAAAACGAAATACCATTTGAAGAAGAAGCCTTGTACAAATTGCGTGACGGGCGTGAGAAGATGTTGACGCAGATTCGCAAGGTGATAGTGGGCCAAGATACGGTGGTGGAGTCGTTGATGATCGTGTTGTTTACCGGAGGCCATTGTTTGCTTACCGGAGCGCCGGGTTTGGCTAAGACGCTGTTGGTGCGTACGGTTGCGAAGATTTTGGATTTGGACTTTAAACGCATTCAATTTACGCCCGATTTGATGCCGTCTGATATTACGGGTACCGAAATTATCGATGAAGCTCGTGTGGGAGGGCACCGTGAATTGCGGTTTATACCGGGACCCATTTTTACCAATATTTTATTGGCCGATGAAATTAATCGTACACCGCCCAAAACCCAAGCGGCACTGTTGGAAGCAATGGAAGAAAAACAGGTGACAGTGGGTGGCACCCTGCGACCCTTGGAACCGCCCTTTTTTGTATTGGCAACTCAGAACCCTATTGAGTTGGAAGGCACTTACCCATTGCCAGAGGCGCAGTTGGATCGTTTTATGATGAATGTGCGTATTGATTATTTGACCGAA
>JABIFK010000392.1 GCA_018650745.1 Candidatus Latescibacterota bacterium
GATGCTGAAGATGCTGAAGAAGATGGAGAAGAAGCGTAGGAAGAACGTGGGAGACAGAATATTGTCGCAAGTAAGAAACAAAATGCAGGTGTAGGTTCAAGAAAAGTTGTAAAAGTGATGATTTAGAAAAGGGGGTCGAGAATTTATTCTCGACCCCCTTTTTATATTTTATTTAAAACTGTGTTACGGATGCAAGATCCGAATGACTTGCGCATCTTCTGTGACAAAAGAGAGATCATTGATGCGAGAAATGGCTGTGCGCATGGCAGCTTCGGTAGCATCGTGTGTGATCATGATCAGCGGTACGGTGCCGCTTTCGGAACGGCCATGTTGAATGACAGTTTCGATGCTGATGCCGACGCCAGAAAAGAGCGTGGCTATTTGAGCCAATACGCCAGGTCGGTCATTGACTGTGAATCGACAATAACAACCGGTGTTGACTTCATCCAATGGAATAAGTTTGGCATCTGGTAGGGGAGCCAAAGCAGACCCAATTGAAGGGACACCCGCTTGTCGTTTTTCTGCCAAACCAATGAGGTCTGCGACAACAGCACTGGCAGTGGGCATTTCGCCAGCCCCTTTTCCGTAGAAGACTTGTGAGTCAACAGCACTGCCGACAATTTCAACAGCGTTGAATTCATTGCGTATATCGGCCAGCAATTCTCCGTGGGGAACCATTGCGGGGTGGACACGTGCTTCGATGCGATCGCCAACGGCTTTTGCGATGCCCAAGAGTTTGATGGTATAACCGAGTTCACGGGCAAAGTCAATATCGAGGGCGGTGATGTGTGAAATACCCTCTTTGATAATGTTACTGGGCGAGAGTTTGGCGCGGAAGGCCAATCGGCAAAGGAGCGCGAGCTTTTGAGCGGCGTCTGTGCCATCGATGTCCATGGTAGGATCGGCTTCGGCGAAACCTTTGTCTTGGGCTTCTTTGAGCATCGGATCGAAGTTGGCACCTGCTTCAGTCATACGCGTGAGAATATAATTGGTTGTGCCATTGAGGATGCCGTAGAGAGATTCGATGTTGTTGCCAACCAACCCTTGGCTGAGGGTTTGAACGATGGGAATGCCACCGCAGATGCTGGCTTCAAAACCCAAACCCACTTGTTTTTGTGCTGCCATCTCAAATAAGTCATCCCCTTGTTCTGCCAAAAGTGCTTTGTTGGCTGTGACGACGTCTTTGCCAGCTTTCAGGGCTGAAAGAATAAGATCGTGTGCCGGATCAATGCCACCCATCACTTCAATAACAATTTGTACGGATGGATCGTTGATGACGTCCATGGGATCAGTTGTGAAACGATCTGTGGGAAGATCAATCGCACGGGGTTTGGAGAGATCCCTGACAGCTACTTTGCGAATGTCGAGATCCAAACCTTTTACGTTTTTGAAAAAGTCGGCACGTTCATTTAATATGCGGGCCACGCCACCGCCAACGACGCCCATTCCAATTAAGCCTATTCCGATTGCCACTTTTAACCTCTTATAAATCTAAGATTCAACGACATATGGATACCGATAGAGACATAAAATATCGGCAGGATTGAACAGTAGAATATAGGGTAAATAGAGGCTATTGGCAAACTGGGGGTCAAATAGATAGTTGAATTCTATTTCATAATTTATTGAATTTGCTTGACACCAAACAGGCACTATGGTAAATTTTGTCTTCTTCGGGAAAGATGTATCCTGAACTTGTTCTTATCGTATTGAAATGCATGAGTTTGCGGGGTAGTGGCTCAGCTGGTTAGAGTATCGGCCTGTCACGCCGAGGGTCGCGGGTTCGAGTCCCGTCTACCCCGCCATTTATATGTTGGAAAGCTCGACTCACAAAATGAGTCGAGCTTTTTGGCTTGTACTGAGACCCCTAAAGGGGTGAGAGTCAAAACCGGAAAGGCATTAAAGTCGAAATCCGAAAGATGGCCCAACTGTTTTCTGAAGGGGATGAAAGGTGGAGATTGGTAAATTGGGAGGGGATAGCGTCAGGGGTAAAGGTAGGAACGAGCAAGAAGACAGAAGTCAATAAGCGGGATATTGAAAGACACAGGAGATTGGATGTCTGTTCAAAGACTGTATAATAGGGTAAAACATTCACCGTCGTTTCAAGAATTGTCTCAACGGATAGAAAGCAGCACTGAAACAGTGGTTGTGCGTGGCGGAGCAGGATCATTGACGTCTTTCGCATTGGCTTGGGTTGAAGAGAATGCTCCGGGTCCGGTGGTGGTGGTTTGCGCAGATGAAGACCGGGCCGAGGCGTTGCGCAATGATCTGGAGCGTTTGATGGAGGCCAATTTGGTGGGTTATTTCCCCAGCTGGGATGTGGCTCATTTTGACGGACGTTCGCCGCATTTGGACACTGTTGGTTTGCGAATAGAAGCTTTGGATCAATTGCATCGGGCACAAGGTGGTATTGTGGTGGTGCCAGGAGCTGCATTGATGAGGCATACATTGACGCCCGAATTATTTGACCTGTGTTTGCAAACTGTGCGGGTGGGTCAGGAGATTTCACCACGTGACCTGGCAGATCATCTTATAGAAATTGGCTATGAGCGTGTGACTACTGTAGAAGGCGTGGGGCAGTTTGGTATGCGTGGCGGTATTTTGGATTATTGCTCCTTTGGCAATGAGAACCCCATTCGGATTGAGTTTTGGGGAGATGAAATTTCTTCAATACGCGCATTTGATTTGAGCACGCAGCGATCCGTGGAACAATTGGAAGAGGCGCGGGTTTTGCCTTGCCGGGAAAGTGTGCTCCCGTTGACGATGAATGAAGAATATTTGGCCAATTTGGACAAAGCAGAACGAGATTTGGATATTGAGCTGCCGAATATGCGCAACGTTTTGGAACGTGAAGGCATATTTGAAGGGCAGGAGCATTACTTGGGTGTGCTGTATGGGGAGGGCACAAACCTACTTGACCATGTTCCAAAAGGGTGCTTGGTGGTTTTGGATGACCCCGATGGTGTGGCCGGAGCGGCTGATGAGGCTTGGGGAGCATGCAAGAAATCAGAGGATCGTAAGGAAAAAAGGCGAAATAATCCAGAACCTCTACCAACCGAAGGGGTGCTCCAAGAACCTGACGCAATGCTCCAGCACTTGGAAAGTATTAGCCGTGTGTGGAATCGCAGCTTAGGAGGCATATCAGAAGGTGCAGTGGACTTAGGAGGGATGAGTGGCCGCCATTATGAAGGCCACTTGGACGTGTTGCGCGAAGATTTGCGCAAATATTGGGTACAAGACTATGAAGTGGTTATTTTGTGTGAAAGTGTGGGACAGCAAGCGCGTTTAGAAGAGATCTTGGATACAGAGAGGGATGTGGTCTCTATTTATGTGGGACCTTTGCAAAATGGTTTTGTCAGTGGGCCGAGCAAAACATTTGTTGTCAATGATCACGAAATTTTCAGTCGTGTTAATCGACGACGTCGGTATCGTCGTTTCAAAGATGCGGTGCCCATTCAAGCCATTACGGCTTTGCAACGCGGCGATTATGTCGTACACGTGGATCATGGCATTGGTCAATTTGGGGGCATTGAGCGCATTGAAATGGGCCGGGTTTCCAGTGACTGTCTGGCGCTGACTTACAGAGGCGGAGATCGGGTTTTTGTGCCCGTGGATCAGATGGATCGGGTACAAAAATATTCGGGGCAAGAAGGGTCTGCTCCCATACTAACCAAACTGGGCACCGCGACTTGGGAGCGGTTAAAAGAAAAGACCAAAAAAGAAATATTCAAAATGGCGTCGGAATTGGTTGAGTTATATGCTGAACGCAAAGCCCGACCCGGCATTGCTTTTTCGACTGATACGTCTGATATGAAGACTTTGGAAGCATCTTTCCCGTTTCAGGAAACACGGGATCAGCTCAAAGCCATTGAAGACGTAAAAGGTGACATGGAACAGGCGACAGCCATGGATCGGTTGATTTGTGGTGATGTGGGATATGGCAAAACTGAGGTGGCCTTGCGCGCGGCTTTTAAGGCCGTTATGGATGGCAAGCAAGTGGCGATTTTGGCACCTACAACTATTTTGGCACAACAACATTTCCGTACTTTTTCCGAACGATTTGCTGAATTTCCAATTGAAGTGTCCGTGTTGAGTCGTTTTCGAACCCGCGCTGAACAACTGAAGACCATTGCAGGTGTAAAAGCAGGTACCATTGATCTGTTGGTGGGTACACATCGGATGTTGTCTAAAGATGTTGAATTTAAAGATTTAGGATTATTGGTCGTCGATGAGGAGCATCGTTTTGGTGTGCGACACAAAGAGCGACTCAAAGAAATACGTCGGTTGGTGGATGTTTTGACGCTTACGGCAACACCCATTCCGCGCACGTTGCACATGTCGCTTATGGGAGCACGAGACATGTCGGTAATTCAGACACCGCCTAAAGACCGGCTTCCTATTCAAACAGAAGTGCTTGCATTTGAAGAAGAACGTATTGCCGAAGCCATTTTGCGTGAAATTGACCGAGGCGGACAGGTTTATTTTGTGCATAATCGGATTCAGTCGATGCCTGCAATGGTTGAGTTTTTGGAACGGTTGGTGCCTGAAGTGCGTTTTGGTTTGGGGCACGGACAAATGCCAGAACGACAACTTGAAAAAGTGATGATGGACTTTTTTGAACATAAATACGATGTTCTGATTTCAACGATGATTGTGGAATCAGGTTTGGACATTCCCAATGTGAATACATTGATTGTCAATCGGGCAGACCGTTTGGGTTTGGCGCAATTGTATCAGTTGCGAGGCCGGGTGGGTCGATCCAATAAGCGGGCTTATGCGCACTTATTTGTACCATCGCGCAAGGGATTGGGCAAACCTGCTGTACGACGGCTTCGGGCCATTGAAGAATTTTCTGATTTGGGCTCTGGGTTTCACATCTCTATGCGTGATATGGAAATTCGGGGTGCAGGGAATTTATTGGGTGCGCAACAACACGGTCATATTTCAGCTGTTGGGTTTGATCTCTATACGCGTTTGTTGGATGAAGCGGTGCGCCAGATTAAGGGTGAAGACTCAGAACCTGCGATTGAGCCAGATGTACAAGTATCGGTCTCATCCTTTATTCCAGATGAATACATACCTGATGCCGATCAAAAAATGCAGTTTTATCAGCGATTGGGTGATATTAAACGGTCTGTGGATGTTTTGGCCATTGAAGAAGAGCTTACAGACAGGTTTGGGCCGATACCTGAACCGACGTCTGCATTGTTAGATACCATTCAGTTGAAATTATATGCACGTCAATTGCGTTTGATTCAAGTACAAGTGAGTCAGATCATGAGCCTTACATTTTCACCCGATCGTGTGTTGGAACGCAAAGATATTGAGGCGATGGTGACACAGTCACCGTTGCCCCTCCAGTTTGCTTTGGGTGACGAACCCAGAATAGAAGTTGAGCTTACCGGAAAAGGCGCTCGTGAACGGTTGTTGTGTGCCAAAAATGTGTTGCAGTGCCTTGTTTGAACGCGTATATTCGATTAGTCGGAACTTTTTGTAAGTCTGATAGTTATAGCAATTTAGAGGGTGAATCAGTGGATGAATTTACCTATTTGGGAGGGTGTTTTGGCGGGGCATAAAACCATCCAAAAAATGATCGTAATCTTGGGTATTTGTGGGTGGATAGCTTGTGGCGATCAACAAGAAGGTACGCGTGTGGCACAAGTGGGCGAGGCTCAATTGACCCAAGAGGAATTGTTGGCGCGCATTCCCAGTACATTTATGAGCAGTATCTCGGTAGAAGAAAAGCGCCAGCTTGTTGAAAAATGGGTCGAAGAGGAGTTGCTTTATCAGGAGGCATTAGTAAAAAAGCTACACGAAGAACCCGAAATAGCCGCTTTGGTTGCACAGGCAACACGAAGATTGCTGGTCGCCGAGCTTTTGGGGCGTGTATATGCCAAAGATATCGACGTGCTTGAAGGTGAAATTTTAGATTATTTTGAGGCCAATCGGCCCAGTTTTGAACGTGAACAGCCTGAAGTTCGCGTGCGGCATATTTTGGTAAAAGACAAAGGCGCATTAAACGATGTGTGGAAACGCTTGAAAGATGGAGATCTGTTTGGACAGGTGGCTCGTGAAGCATCTGTGGATGTGTCTGCTGAATTGGGTGGTGATTTGGGATATTTTACAGAAGATATGGTCAGTGCCTCATTTTGGGAGCAGTGCCAGGCAGCCAAATTGGGGCGGAGAACACGCATTACAACCGCCAGTGGATTACATGTAATTGAAGTGTTAGACAGACGTGCGGCTGGCTCAGAGCGTGAACTGGTGGATGTACGTGGTGAAATTCAACAACGCATTTTGAGTGAACGGCGACAGATGTTGCGTGAGAAATTGCTTGAAGAGATTAAAGGCCGCAGTGAATGGTCTGTGGATTTGGATAAAGTGAATTAGAGGCACCCCCGGCCCCTAAAGCTTAGGTTTTATCACATCTTTGCGATTTTGCCGAAACTTGATTTTGTAGTTGTCTAAGTACTTGTTTTTTAACAACCGAAATTTCCGGGTGCACTCAAAACGGC
>JABIFK010000590.1 GCA_018650745.1 Candidatus Latescibacterota bacterium
CAAAAGCATGATCATCCACCCGTCTCTTTAAAATATCCAGTTTACAAATCGAACAAACAGACCCGGGCGCGACGCATCTTGTAAAACGCCTTTGCCCTTATACGACACTTGCAAATCAGAAACCCGATACGCTTCAATCGTATTGGTTGCAGGAATGATTTTGGGATTCACAGCGCCCGACAAATAGATAATTTCGCGTTCTCCATTAATTTCAATGGTGCGACTGCCTTCAACGATCAAATCGCCATTGGCTTTTAACCCCACCACAGTAACAGACAAACGAGCTTGAAGCTGCTGACTTCGAGCTGTAGAACCATCTCCTGTAAAATTTGCATCGGCAGCACTTGTTAAGCCAAATCCAGGAATGAAACCCAATCCTCCCGTACCGGGCTGGCTGGTAATGCCTACCGTTGCATTTTTTGCAGTTGATATGTTTGTTGAATTGCTCGCTGAAGTCGTTTCAGTTACCAAGATGGTCAAAATATCGCCAATCGTACTGGCCCGACGCGGTTTCCGGTCTTGATACAAAGCCGTTGAGCCACTGTTATCACCAAACAGGCCCTGTGCTTGCACCGGTAAAACACTACCCACTGTCACTCCTACACAAACGCACCAAAATGTCACCTGTCGCATAATCCACCTCGTATCAATCGTAAACCTTAATTTCGAATTTTCCATTTTTAGAACAAGACCCTTACTTTTCCAGGACCAATCACTTCGGCCAACAACTTTTCCCGAGAGCTAGTGTTCACCACAATAACGTGATCGCCTTTTGCACCCTTGTCTTTTGCCAAGCCCATCGTCACAGCAACTATACCTCCCACCTTGGCTTCAATGCGCACCATATCGCCTCGCTCAACGAGCGGACGTTTTTCCAGGTAATGCATACTTAAAGGACGCCCAAAACCAATACGCATCTTCGCTTGCAGACCTTCAAGTTCGTCTATCGACGAATAATATTTCCCCAAAATCATCGTCACATCTCTCCGCTCTATCATGACCGCCTCTTCTCCCACACGCTCACCACGCACAATAGAACGTGCCGCAACCACCACATCATCAAAGTATCGTACATCGGCAACCAAACGATATTCTCTGACCAACGCCGGGCCTCGCATCACTTCTAAGACCAAAGGAATAGACCGCGCTTGGCTACGAAACCGATCTTGACGCACCCGCAAGCGCACCGCGCCCACCCCATCGATGAGCAACTCCCCTCTACGACGCACCGTCACTTCAATATCACTCGAAACATCGGTCAACCGATCTTGCACATATTCAGTTACTGCCGCATGCACCTCAGACTCAGACACGACAACATCGGCGCGCCCTTCACCAATCATAAGACACAGAACCCATAGAATCATCAGCCCAATGTAAAACAGAACCTTGCTTCCTGTCAGCGGTTCATCTCGCCTTGTGTCCTCATCTGCGAGCGGTTCTTTTTGCCATGTGCTTGAATGTAATTGGGTTTCGGAAATCATCTCTTGTCCTTAGGTATCAATGCGTAAAACAGCTTTTTCAGTTCAAACCCCAACACGCTCATCACCACTCAACCAGATATTATCCTGCTATATTATTGGTGGCTTGCATAATCTCATCAGACGTACGGATCGCACGCGCATTCACTTCATAAGTGCGCTGCGCTTGAATCATATTCACCAGCTCATCGACCACAGACACGTTTGACAATTCTAAAAATCCTTGAGAAATACGGCCAAAGCCTTGCGTATTAGGTTGTCCGGTTATCCGAGGACCCGATGCTTCAGTTTCGACAAACAGGTTGCGCCCAATACTCCGCAACCCCGCAGGATTGATAAATTTTGCCAACTCAAGTTGGCCCACATTAGAAGCGGCTGTTGCTCCCGATTGCAAAATTTCGACACTGCCGTCTGCAGAGACATTAATGTTAGTTGCATCTTGGCTGATCGAAATAGGTGGTTCTAGCGTAAAACCATCAGACGTAACCACCTGCCCATCGGAGGACAACTTAAAAGCACCATCACGCGTAAAGGCCGTTGTGCCATCGGGCAAATTCACCTGAAAAAAACCATCGCCATTAATACCTTCGTTCTCAACGGCCAAATCCAATGCGTTATTGGTTGCGGTGACATGGCCTTGCTCAAATATTTTCTGCGTGGCCACAACGCGCGTTCCATAACCAATTTGAATTTCAACAGGCACCAACGCCCCTTGTGCCGCCGATGTACCGGCTGTGCGAATGGTGTGATATAACAAGTCTTGAAACTCAGCCTTACTCTTCTTAAAACCCGTTGTGTTTACGTTGGCCAAGTTATTTGAGATGTTATCTATATTCAGTTGTTGGGCAATCATGCCGGTTGCAGAAGTTCTTAGTGATCTTGACATATGCACCTCCTCCGTGAAAGTGCTGTGCATTGTCTTTCACAATGCACATGGGGTGATTTTTTTAATTTCTAATTGTTTTCTTACCCTCTTACCATGCCCACTTCATTAACGGCACGTCGAAGGGTATCATCTTGTGCCCGAATGGCACGCTGATCGGCTTCATAGGTTCTAAATAATTCAACCATATCGACCATTTGTGTAATCGGTTCTGAATTCCCCATTTCCAAAAATCCCTGAACCACCTTGGTTTCAGAGCCTTTGGGTGTTTGATTGACACCTGGCTTTGGTAAGAAAAACCCATTGGCCTTTCGCTCAATTCGCGTAATGCCGTCGGGGTCTTGATAATAACCATCAACATCTTTTTCAAAATCGTGGATAGCCAGTTTGGCCGTCTCAATACCATCTTCCATAATATGTCCGTCATCATTGACCACAAATTCGTTGCTCTCCAAGCGAATTTCAGCGCCTCGCTCGTCAAGTACTGGATAACCCAGATTCGTAACCAAAAGACCTCGCGAATTCACTGAGAATTCACCATTGCGCGTATACATATCTCCCTGCGGGGTACGCACCTGAAAAAAACCAGGACCATTGAGGGCAAAGTTTCGATTGCTGTTTGTCTGTCTCAGTGCACCTTGTTCAAAATCGATAAACCCGCCACCAATGCGATTTTCACGCCACACAGGATAACCTCCTGAAGCTTTGCGTCGCGCCTCCCCCAATTCCTTGAGGAAGATTCCATCGCGTTTAAAGCCTGGCACATCGCTGTTGGCGATATTGTTTGTAATCACATCTTGGCGACTTGCTCGCGCCAACATACTCGAACCAGAACTGTAAAGGCCTTGCAACATTTTAAGACTCCAGATCAAATGGGATGGAAATACACATACTGAGACGCCCATTATTTAAGCAAGCCCTATGCCACCCATTCCACACGGGCAAAACGACTCAAACTCCCCCTTATTTAACAATATGTTATGACCCAACAAAAAACCGTTCCCCGGCAATTAAAAACACCGAAGAACGGAAATCTTTTCCAACACCCGACGCATAAACCCCACAATCTAATTACTTGCAGAGTCAGAAAGCATGCCCTATTTTAGCATCATTTGCATGGAAAAATTCGGATAAAACTGAATCTAAGGACACAATATGTCAAACACATTTCCACCTATTCGCCCTATTACCACAAGCCCCCTACACCACTGGTTCGGATATTATGATAAGTGTCAAATAGACCCCACCAATCGCTATGCCTTAAGTATGGGAGTGGGGTTTGAGCATCGATCACCTAGAGGCAAAGATGCCATTAAACTTGGCCTGATCGACATGGAAGGCAACGATACGTGGACCGAGTTTGCCACAACCCAAGCCTGGTGTTGGCAACAGGGCTGCATGTTACAATGGGTCCCCAATTCCAACACAGATATCATATGGAATGACAGAGAAGATGATCATTTCATTAGTAAAATCTACAACACAAAAACGGGTCAAACCCGCACGCTACCGAAAGCAGTTTACACACTCTCTCCTAACGGAAAAACTGCTATCGGCACAGATTTTCGACGCATCAATCATATGCGTCCAGGGTATGGTTATGCCGGCATAACCGATCCCAATCACAATATCAGTGCTCCTGAAGATGCTGGTATTTATACGCTCAATTTAGAAACGGGTGAATCCGAACTCATCGTTACCATTGCCGAAGTCGCCAAAATCTCCTATCCACACGGCGACATCAGCGAAGCCCGCCATTATTTTAACCATCTTCTTTTTAATACAGATGGCAGCCGTTTTATCTTTTTACACCGATGGCGATTTGGTGAAGGCACCTTCCACACCCGGATGCTCACAGCCAACGCCAACGGGTCGAACCTTCATGTGGTAGATGACTACGGCAAAATGTCGCATTTTATTTGGCGCGATCCACATACCATACTCGGTTGGGCGTATCATCCTTCGCAAAACAACAAATTCTATCTGTATGAAGACCAAACTCAAAACACACCCCAACCCATTGGTCCAGACACCATGACAGTCAACGGTCACTGCACATACCTACCCGGCAATAAATGGATTTTGAACGATACCTATCCATCCAAAGACAGTCGCAACCAAATCCTTTACCTCTATCACGTTGACAGTGGCAAACGCATAGACTTGGGCATTTTTCCTTCCCCCGAACCCTACACGGGTGAATGGCGATGCGACCTACACCCCCGATTTAGCCCCAATGGCCAATTTATCACCATCGATTCAGCCCATGCAGGAAACGGTCGCCAAATCTATCGCATTGATATTGGTGATATCATTTAGGGATGGCACAGGGCGTATTGGATATGTTCGCAATGATCACACATCTTTGATCGCTAAAAACCTACACACACTCTTGAGGAGTCAAAATGGCCACTACCGAAGCTTCTATCGGTCTATCTACTAAAGAAGTTGCCCAGTTTCGCCAAGATGGGTATCTCGGCCCAATGCCGCTCTGTTCACCAGAAGAAATGGCCGACATTCGTACACAGATTGAAAGCCTCCTTAAAACAGAAGCCCCCGATCACATGGGGTTCAACAACATTATTGCCCCCCCGCAACCATCATGAAGACTATTTATAGGGATCTGATTCATGAAAATTACCAGCATACAAACCTTTATCGTTGACTCAGGGTGGCGTCCTTGGATATTTGTTAAAGTAGAAACCGACGCAGGCATCACAGGGTGGGGAGAATGCAGTGACGGGCGCAGCCCCTATGGCGTAGTCGGAACGGTACAAGATATCACACCCTTGCTCATTGGCAAAGATCCTCGTGCATTTGAAATGCGATTTTGGGACATGTTACGTGGTACCCGCCAAAGCCCAGGCGGCATTGCTGCAAAAGCCATTGCAGGCGTTGAGCTGGCTCTCATCGATATTAAAGCCCGCGCATTGGGGATTTCAGTTGTCG
>JABIFK010000592.1 GCA_018650745.1 Candidatus Latescibacterota bacterium
ATAAAGCGTTTCTTGGTCGCGCTGATCATACATGACCAAGTTGTTGTTAAAGAGCAATCCCGATACACCCAAGATGATGCGCGAGCCATCACTGTCACGGGCGTCAAATGCCATGCCTGTGCCTGTGAGCGGGCAATAAGAAACGACAATAGGTACCCCGCCAACAATGTCATTGGCAATTTCATGCCACCAAAACATGTTGTGGGGATAGGCACGGGCTTCTCCATTGATTTCGATGCCTAAGATCCGATCATCAAGTTGAACGTAAGAGGTGGTCGGATCACCAATGGGCACCATGGTCTGGTCGATGAGTGCCTCAAGTTCATCACGGTCACCACCAAATTCGAGGCGGTCTGTGGGAAAGGTTGCCACATCGAGAAAGTTGCCGCCTACTTGAGCAGAGCGGTCAAGCTGATCGGTATCTGTGTTGAGAATGGTGTCATTTGACCCACCACTGCATGACCAGAGGGTGAGTGCGAAGGCCAATGGAACGAGCCATTTTTTCATGGTGCAATTACTCGCATTTCCGGCTGAGTGGAAGATGCAAAACAAACAGCCATCTGCAGTCAGCTAAAAGAATAGAACCTCAGAGACACATATGTATCCCAAGATTTTAGAGAGAAGCTGAGAGTAAATGGCTGAAAGCTTTTAATTCACCGATTTTCCAAAAGACTGGACGAAGGTTAAGAAGTCTGGGAAATCGACTTGGCCGTTGTCGTTTAAATCAAAAGTGGCATCAGGTGTGCCAAATGCTTGGACAAAAGATAAAAAATCGGGAAAGTCCACAACGCCTGATCCATTAAAATCGGCACGTGGATCGGCGGGAATAAAAATGCCAGACCCTGAGAGGGCAATGCTGAGTGTGCCTTTGTCGGGGTCGTCTGAAAGTACGTTGAGTGTGCCCGATAAGGTTGTTTCGGTTTGTGGTTTGTAAATGATGGTAATATCTATCGCACTACCTGCAGGAATGGAGAATTGTGTAGATGGGATGCTGATATCTGGATTATCGGTTTGAATATTGGATACGTTAAGCGTACCCGGTCCGTCATTGCGGATGGTGATTGTTTTCTCGTTTGATTTGGTGAGTTCTGTTTGGCCAAAGTCGAGGCTTTCTTGTCCAAGAACGATGCTCGGAGAAATAGAACCTTCTACTGTGATGTCTCGAATAGGCACTTGTAATTTATCTACAGCATTGTTGTTGTGTTCAAGTTCTATGGTGCCGGTAAACGTGCCAATTTGGGTGGGGGTATACGTAATTTTAACCGTTTGGGTTTCGTTTTTATTAACCGTAAACTGTGCAGGTTCGATTACGATATCACTGGGTGCGGAATAACCTGTAATTTCTAAAGGCCCATCACCTGTATTTTCGACTCTGATGTTGGCGGTTGTTGTTGTACCTGCATTGATTTGTGTTCCAAAATAAATTTGGCGCGATGAAAGTGAAATCACCGGATTCTTATTGACCAGTGCAGTAATCATTTGATTGATTTGTGGATACTCATCCGTACCTGCAGCATTGAGCCAAAGGCGTACTACATTTTCTTGGTCAACAACGAGGATATCTTCTAAACGCGCGCCAGCATAGTCTGTGCCGTCGGATGCTTGGCGAAGTATTGGTGCTGAGACCCCTGTGATAAGCCGATAAGACTCGGCTTGTGCTGGTGTGCCGTTATATGTGTCGAGCACCATCATCTGAACATTGGGGTTGTCTTTGTTTATCTGATAAATATCAGCTTCGAAGGCGGGCCCTGCCGCCATACAAACTGCTCAGTTGTAACCTACAAAAAAATAAACGGATACTTTTCCATTGGCTCTTTTACTGCCGTAAAACGCACCATCGGTGGCCTGAAGTTCAAATTCTGGCATTTTTTCGCCAATTCGGGGCTGTGCGTTTGCTTGTGTTGTCAAGCTGATGCTTGCAGCTGCAAGCAGTCCAATCAATATCCATCTTTTCATTGTGAAGCCTCCCAGTAATTACAATGCACGTTCGCTTTTCGAGCGATGGCGTTCTTTCTGTTAATTATTTGGTTGCTGTCATATGCCTATGATAGATGCATGCCAAGTCTATTACAAAGACATTAGATATTTATATGAAACTACATGGTAAATTATAGTGTAAGTCTATTGTTTTAGTTGGGTAAACGAGTTGTTATACTTATTCTGCTTGGCAATTCATGCAAATACCGTTCTCATTTAACAAAAAAAGCGAAAAATATGCAAATTAGATCAAAATAACAACGTGCTTTGGGCTTGATTTCAAAGGTTTGATTCTCTACATTGTATATTCGACAGCATCCTTACTTTCACGCTTTGACGGATTTTATGTTCCATTTGAAACTTTCCTATGTCACTATCCCCCAGTCAGTTTGATGCTTTAATACATCGTGCAATCTCGTCTCGAGATCAAGGGCATTTTGAAGCTGCGTTAGCAGACTTTAACCAGGCTATAGCCGCCAATGATGGGCATGCGGCTGCTTTTGTTCATCGGGCCATTACTTATGGACAAGTGGGGCAGTTGGATGCGGCATTG
>JABIFK010000382.1 GCA_018650745.1 Candidatus Latescibacterota bacterium
ATCATAGAGCGGCATACGGCGGATAGAGGATTGGCCAGATCGAGCACGGTGGCATTGGGACATAAGTCGGCAATGTCGTGTGCAATTGCAACAGCGTGTGGCACCACTCGGACACCTCGCATGAACCCGGCTGGACCTACAGTTTGGGAGGTGGGTTGGTAAATGCCATGTTGTTCGCCAATGGCGACATCACGTTCTCGTGCCCAGGGTTCACCTACGGAGATGGAGTTTAAGACAAAGTCACTGCCACCGAGTACGTCGCGTCGGTCGGTGGATGTTTCAATGATTAGGTTGCCGTTGGCTTTTTTGATCATTTGATTGACGACGCGTGTGGAAAGGTCTAAGGCTTCGGCATTGGTATCTACCAGTGCGACTGTGCTGTTAGAAAATGCGTCATACCTCATGAGGTCAGAGACGACACTGAAGGCAAAACGTGATCCTGCACCGATAATAGTGACTTTAATTGCGGCCATGGTTGTTTTTCTCCCTTTCAATTTGGCACTTCAAATCAACGCATTATGCTTCTGCTCTCCAAGTGCCATCATAAATGGAAAAGATGCGCTGTTTGTTCGATGCCTTATTCTGGGTGGTATTTTGTGATGTGTGCAAGACCGTCACCGACACGTACGCAATGCAGTCGTCTTAACATGATGATAACACCGTCGGTATTTGCGTGCAATTCGGAAAGGATTTTGCCAAATAGATCTCGAATTGTGCCTAATTGTTGGCCTTTTTGAACGTCATCTAATAATGTCACTTCGGGTTTGAAATATCCTGCAACGGGTGCTTGGATGGCTTGATCGAGGTTTCCTGAACCGAGGAGATGATGTGTGAGAGGCATTCCTTGGGGAGCACTTTTAAGCATGCCGAGCCATTTCATAACATTGCAGACACCATTCCTGAAACACGCCACGTCATTTGCACGTGCCAAACCACCTCCCGTTGTTTCTGTATAGATACAAGGCACACCGAGATCGACGGCTGAGCTGAGTGTTCGGCCTGGTGCAGGTGGAAACGGGTGGCCCCACAATATGGGTGCGCCGAAGGCTTGGGCTCCGGCAAAAGATTTGCGACCCAGCTCATTTTCTGCATGGATGTATCCGGCAAGGGTGGGTATATCGTACATGATTCCCCCACTGTGGAGGTCGATGTAAAAATCTGCTTTTGGCAGGATTTTTGTGGCGATCAGGTGGGCGATGCGCGGGGTAATGCTGCCTGTGGCATCACCTGGGAAAACGCGGGCGAGGTTCAGGCCGTCGATGGGGCTGCTGCGGGTGATGGTTTCGAAAGCAGGTACATTGCAGACGGGGATCATGAATAGTGTGCCCGAGAGGGTCTGAGGATCCGTTTGGTGAAAGATATCTGGTATGGCTTCAATGCCTTCGTATTCATCTCCGTGGACACCAGATGTAACAACTAAGAGTGGGCCTGGTTTGTTGCCTGTTACGTAGAGAAAGGGGAGACGCCATGTGTTGCCATCGGGACGAGGTGCAACATCGATCCAACCCGTTTGCTTGGTGTTGGGTGGCAGTTGTGTGAGATCGATGTCTTGAATGTGCGTCTGTATCATGAACAATTACCTTATGCGTCCCACTCAAGAACAACACCCAAGGCTTCGTTCGGTTTGTTGTAGAGCATGTGGTATGCGTCTGGGGTTTGGTCCCAAGACAGGCGGTGGGTGATGAGTTCGGCGACTTTGATGCGACCGTCTATTAACATGGCCGCAGCATCTTCTGTGCATGATTCGCGAGATTGATCTATGCGAATGCCGGCCACGAGCAGTTTGTTCATAAAGTTGTCGCCGTGGAGGGGCAAGGGTGCGCCTTGGTACTTGGAGATGAGGTGAATGGCACCTTGGGGTGCCAACATCTGCTGGGCTTGCTCAAAAGACCGGATGCCCATGTTGCCGCCCACACACTCAACAACGAGGTCTGCGCCTTTGCCATGGGTAAGCTTTTTGACCTCTGCAACAGAATCGGTTTCTAAGACGTTGATGACGGCATCTGGACCGAGTTTTTTGGCAATTTCGCATCGGAGCGTTTGGGCATCGACAACAATGACTTGACCGGGATTTCTTTCTCGAATGATTTGCGCGCACAGGTTGCCAACAATGCCTTGACCTAAAACGACAGCGGTTTGACCCGGCTCTATGGGGGATGTGCGCATCCACATGACAGAACTGGTTGCAAGGGGTAAAAAGGTTGCGGTTTCATAATTTAGGTCGTCGGGCAAAACAAAAGTGCGTTTTTGGGGCCCGGATACATTTGCAATAACGTATTGTGCGTGGGGTGCACTGACCATAACGCGTTGGCCAATTGAATGCTCTGTGACGTTGGGACCGAGGGCGACGATTTCGCCTGCATCTGAATATCCCATGATGTCTGGTGGAACGGCTTCTTCAAGGATGTAGCGGCGAAACAGTTCGGATCCTCGGCTTATAAGACTGCGCACGACCTTGACCAATACCTGATTGGGACCTGGCTCGGGTCGTTCAACTTCGACCATTCTTACATTGCCGAAACCGTCTAATTTTTCAAGTTGCTTCATGGTTGGCATTTGTCACTTCCTTCAGATTGGGTTGTCACCTTCAAACAAACGTTGAGCGGTTGGTGAGAGATTGCCAGCCGCTTCTGTGCGTTCACACCAGTAAATGGGGGCGCTTTCATTCCATTTGGCAGGCTCGGCTGTGGGATCGGGTGTTCGGTATGCCATGAGAAGCCCCCATCGCATATCTGTGCCGGCTTTTCGGTGGCCGACATGGTGTGGCAGGTGATGAACGAAGGAGACCATGCTGCCGGGTGGTATGGAGAGGCGACGTATCTTTAAGGGTTCGCCTGTGAAGGCATGTGTTTTTCCTTTGAGCCAATTGGTTTCCATATCGTCATCATAATCGGGTCTCTGGGTACTCCATTTAAAGGGAATGCGGTAGAGGTGTGCTCCGGGGATGACGGCAAATTCGCATCCGTCTTCGATGGTGGCGCCTTCGGGATAACAGAGGGTGCGAACACATTGTTGGTGGAGGAATTCTTTGGTGACAAATTCACCTGTTCCAACGGGGTCTTCAACTTCGTGTTGACCTTGTCGGTAGGGGTGTCCGTGCCAGCGACGGCCTTCGGAGCCGGCGGGCCGATTGAGCATGAGCATGTGGTCATAGAAGAATCGTTCGCCGAGCACTTTGCTAAAGATGTCCATCATTTGTGGGTCGATGGCTTCCCAGTCGGTATCCATTACAATTTCATCGTTCATCTGTTGGAGTTTTTCTAAGCTGGCCGTCCAACGGTGTCGTCCTTCATCTGTGAGAACATTTTCCCAGACCCAGTAACCTTCGCGCTCAAAGGTTTCGCGGTCAAATGAAGTCAGCACTTCTGGACGGAGCAGGTCGGTTAATCTTCCCGGTGGGTCGAGTTTTTGTTGTGTCATACTTTGTCTCCAGATTTACATTTTGTTCGAGTAGGAAGACGAATCAACGAATCAACGAATCTGCGAA
>JABIFK010000523.1 GCA_018650745.1 Candidatus Latescibacterota bacterium
ATCCAACCCCGTACCCACTTCATGCCCCACCCAATTATCCAAACCAGATTCCGGTGGCACCAACCACATCAAACGCTCACCCCATTCTCCACACACCAATTCCAATCGGCCATCACCATCCAAGTCTACAGCAGCGGCACCCACATTGGGGCTAAAGTCACGTGTAACAACATGACAAGTCCAAGATTTCAATTCCACATCATAATCATAAATATGATAGAACCCTCCGCCCTTACCCCCTGTGGCAAACTCTGGCCGGCCATCGCCATCAAAATCTGCGACAACAACCGCGCCCCACCCATCATATCCACCATCTGATTCAATAAATTCATGTTCAAACTGGAATCGTTCAGCCATGCCATTCCCTTTAAGGTTTACTCACAAGCATCCAATATCGTAGCCAACACCTCTTGTTGTTGCAGCCAAGTCTCCGTATGCGTTTCATACGGCTGAGACGCACCGGGGTAACGGGTCGGATTCATGACAATCGTCAGATCATAACTTGGAAACACGATCACATAATGCCCACCAGCGCCCCAAGCAGTAAACCCTTCGGAAGGTAAATCGGGCCATAACTTACCTTTCTTATTGGTCCAAAAACCATGCCCATATCGCCAAACGTCTTGTGGGTTATTCGCCAAAATATCGGGTGCGACGTTGGTAACCTCTTCTATCCAACTTTCAGGAATAACCTGCTGATCCTCCCACCTGCCACCATTGCACCACAACCACCCCAATCGTGCCAAGTCTTTCGAATCTGTGCGAATAGACGATCCCCAACCAAAAATGTTGAGTCGTGCATTTTCATGCATTTTCTGAGAACTTGACGAATATTCCCAATTCGCGCCAATCACATCTGCTATTTTTTCTTTATATAAAGGGATAATTTTAGCAGATCCCTCGGGGTCGTTGCTGTCATACAAACCATAAGCTTTTTCAATACAATGCGAGAGAATGCACATCCCGTTGGTTTGATAATTGAAGACCTGCCCAGGCTCTTCATCGGGTTTCATATACCCAGATACATTGCAAATCAAATGGCGCAATGTAATGCCCTTATTCGCATCAAATGCCCACCGTCCCTCTTTGGGCCCAGACCCTTTGGGCACATCCATCAATTCGGGGTAATAATCCGTGGCCAAATCATCGGCGCTGTTGATCTTACCTTCTGCAATGGCAATGCCCAACATGCTCGACAAAATAGATTTGTTGGCCGAAGCAATAGATATTTTCTCATCCGTATCCATTCCATGCGCCCAATCTGCCACCAAATACCCATGACGCACAATGGCCACGCGATACCGTGATTCAGAAAGCTTTGCATCCAACCAAGCCTTGGCATCACCCAATGCATCAATGTCCATGTTGACCAAAGACACGGCAACCTCGTCCCAGTCTGCTTTTGGAAATACCCTTTCATCACTCATACATGATTCCTTTCCATAACTCAACTCGACTCATACCCCTATCAGCTACAGTTCTTATAAGTTGATATTTGATTTAAAACCTACTATGATAGAACACACCGAACAACTGCTCAAATACCGAAAGGACACACAGATGTCACGCATCCTTATAGCCGAATGCAAGCAAGAAATCTCATCCTTTAATCCCGTCACCTGCACCTACGACAATTTCACCGTCAATTCAGGTGAACAGCTTTTCACCTATCACAATAACATGGAATCCGAAATCAGCGGGGCGCTATCTGTATTTCGCCAACGCTCAGACCTAACGCTCATACCTGCTTATGGTGCCCGATCCACATCAGCTGGCCCCTTAGAGCAAGAAAGTTTTAACCGAATTGCCTCAGCGTTTATAAACGCCATTCAAGAACATGCCCAAAACATCGACGCCTGTTATTTTGCGATGCACGGCGCAATGGGCACCACCGAAGAACTTGACCCCGAAGGTTATTTGCTTCAAGAAGCACGTAAAATTCTCGGTCCTGACGTTCCCATCGTTTTATCCTTAGACCTTCACGGTATACTCACAGAACGCATGCTCACCCACAGCAATGGCCTCGCGCTCTATCACACGTATCCACACGTCGACTTTGCAAACACCGGAGAACGTGCGGCCAAACTGCTCCTGCGTATTCTCGATGACAATGTTAAACCCGTTGTCGCCCGAGTCCGTGTTCCAGTGTTGGTTCGCGGCGATGAGCTGATTACAGAGACAGGTGTTTTTGGTCAATCAATACGTTACGCACAACAACTCGAAAAACAAGAAAATGTCTTAGCCGCAGGCATGATGATTGGCAACCCATTTACAGATGTGCCCGAATTATGCACCCAATCTGTCGTGGTGACCAACAACGACCCAGACCTTGCCCAAAAAGAAGCCCTACAAATGGCTCAAGACTTCTGGTCTCGTCGATCCCAAATGCAACCCAAATTCTCAAGCATATCCGAAGCCATTGACCAAGCCAACAAACGCAAAGGCCCATTCATCTTCACCGATGCTGCAGACGCGCCATCATCTGGTGCACCAGGCGACAGCAATGCCCTGCTCGCTGCCCTTATCGAACACAATTACCAAGGCCAAGTTCTCTTGCCCATCGTAGATGCACCTGCCGTTCAAAAAGCTTTTGAAGCGGGTGTCGGCAAGACCATCACGATTGAATTGGGTGGAAGACTCGACCCACGATTCA
>JABIFK010000480.1 GCA_018650745.1 Candidatus Latescibacterota bacterium
GTTAAAATCTCGGTCTCGTTCTTTCACTTCAAATATGTGTTCTCCGCTGGGCAGTGCCAAAAATGTTTGATTTATCTTAGAGGAAAATGAAGACCACTTTTCCTCGTCCAGCCGCCAAGCATATTGGAGTTCTTCTTTGGGCGTTGCTCCCCAAGGACCCATTCCTTGCCACGCCAAAGAGGTGTTTCCCGGTTGAGATACTTGACTCAGAAAAGTTGTCATTTCAGTTTCTGGCGGCTCTGATTCAAAGCCGTATCGGGTTGCTCCATCCGTTGCATTTATCCAGAGTGCCCCATCGGGCGCTTGGCGGAGAGAACCTATATCCATGAGTTCTGATAATTGTGGATTAGACGTCCAAGTCTGACCGTCAAAACGGCTGATACCTTTGTCGGTGCCTACCCACACACTTTTGTCATCCATTTGGAGAATCGTTTTAATCCGGCTGTTGACCAACCCGTCTCGTATGCCATACTGTGTCCAATCTTGTCCATTGAAGTGGAACAGCCCATAAGCCCGTGTGCCTACCCAAAGCCCTCCTTCTCCGGTTCCCCAAATGCCGTGTAAAAACGTGGTTACCTCAACCAACTCTTGCGTTAAAGACCAAGTTTGACCATCGAAACGATACAAACCCGATGCCAAAAACCAGAGTACTCCATCTTGCGTTTGGCCAATGCCATACGCATGATCTGGCGCTTCTGGCGGTTTGTGGTGGATCCACATAGGGTCTCCGGTTTCTTTAGACTCCGCCCGTTGCAAAATGCCACCAATTTGGCCCAAATTGGTATTGCGCTGTGCGATAGCCCCCATCCAAAGTGTTCCGTCTAAAGATTCAAAAAATGCGCGTTCATCTACACTTGGCGCAAAACCAAGATGGGTTTGGCGAATCCACTTGGTTCCGTCAAAATGGGCCGTGGCTGCTTCTCCTTTATGTTCTCCTGCGGCCCATATTATGCCTTTCTTTGTCATTAACAATGTTTTGGGAACACTCATAACGCCATCCTGAATCCCATATTGAACCCATGCTTTTCCATTGGAGGCAGAAGGATCAAAACGTATGATTTTTCGATCTGGAGAAATAAACCACTGTGTTCCATGAGGGGATTGAAATTGAAAATTCAATCCTTTAAACCGTGTCCACTTAGATGTAAGATAGTCTAAGCGCGCGGCTTCTTGTCCCAATACAGCTAACCACAATGCGCCATCACGGGTCTCCAAAAGCTCGGTCACTCGGGCCTGCGAGAGGGGCAACTGGGCCGAGTGCCACATTTGCCAACCCTTATCCCGAAAGGCATAGATCGTACCTTGCTGTCCGCCAACCCAAAGTGCGCCATCCTGGGTTTCTCGCACAGACGTATGAATATCACTTCCTCCGATATTGCTCAAACGGGTATGAGACCAATTTTTTCCATCAAAGCGATTCACCCCTCCTGTAAAGTGATTGGAAACCGTCCAGATTGCGCCATCTTGTGTTTGCGTAATTTTGGGGCGATCACCAAGACCCAAACCGTTCTGAGCCGTGTAGAGCTTCCAATCGCCTTCTTGCTGTCCCGTTATCTCGGGCGGCGTATACTTCATGATTTCTCCACCCCAAGAAAGTCCGGCCCACCAATCTCCTTCTCTGCTTAGATAAATATCCGATATAGAAAATCCACGAACCGATCCTTCAATGGCCTGCTTTCGGTCTACCGTCACCTCAAAAGGGTCGGCTTTGCCATATCGACGTACCATCAATTTAACAGGGTTTCCTGGACCTTCTAATGAAAGATGAGGCAGATTTGTAATTTGGCCATCAATTTTCAAAATTTGATCTCCCACCTTCAGGCCAGCAACTTCTCCCGGGCCGCCAGGTGATAGCGCCCAAATTGGCATGGGAAAATTACCACGCGCAATTCCCAAATATCCGCCTTTGATTACTTTGATCCCCGTACCCAATTTCCATTCACGTTTAGGAATTACCTCATCTGGTACAAAAACCAAACGTACATAGGAGGCTACTCCTTGAAGGGCTTTGCCCATATCGGCGGAAGTATACAGCGTCCAATGCTCTTTACTTTGCTGCAATATCCCCCAGGCTGTAGCGACGACAAGATTACCGTCTGTATCTTCTAAAATCTCATCCACGGGCCAGGGTATCTCTCCTTCGGGGGGAAATACTCGCTGCCAAACCCCATCTTGAAATTGACTCACGCCCAAGTCTGAACCGGCATAAACGCCGCCATCTTGAGCTGCGCACAGAACATTGACGGGTGCTCCCAAAATACCGCCTTGAGGTGTATAGTCCGTCCAATTAAGTCCGTCATAACGCCGCACCCCATTGTCTACCCCAAACCACATCGCCCCATCTTGGGCTTCGGCTAAGCAACGTAGCCCGAGCTCTTTGGTCTCTGTAAATGTTCGCCAACGCCATAATTCTTGCACGGGGTCAGACAGCACGGGTTGATATGGGATTGCTGTCCAACCAACACCCGTGCACAAAAGAAACATCAAGAGGGTGAACGCCGTGCCACAAAATCGAATATTAGGAGATCTGCCCATTTCTCCACCTATTTGGTCAGAGATCATTCATATACCCTTCCTATTTTTATACTTAATGCTTACGTGGTCTATCCTGTTGCGCCTTTCACACTCCACACAGAACCTGTTGTATAGGTGTTGCGCTCTGAACACAAGAATTCAATGACTTCTGCTACTTCTTCGGGATCAGAATATCGACCCAATGGATTGCCCGGGGCTGCAATGTGTTCAGCTGAAAAACGTGGTACCACCATGTCTGTGAGCGCCCGCCCAGGTTCCACACCATTGACGAACACACCATCCTTGCTATATGCATTGCCCAATGACCCGACAAACGAATACACGGCGCCTTTTGATACACAATAGGGCACTTGTGTTGGCCCGCCGTGACGTGCGCCTGAGGTGATGGTGACACACCGCCCCCATCCGCCCTTGAGCATGTGTGGAATTGCGGCTTGATGAAAGTGGTACACGCCGTAGACATTAATTTTCATCACCTTATCAAATTGTTCTACTGGTTGCTCTTCAAATGGCTTTTCCCAACCTAAAATACCCGCACAACACACCAGAATATCTAAGCGTCCAAATGTATCTACCGTTTGTTTGACACTGGCTTGGACGGCGGATTCATCTGTTGCATCTACATTTACAAACAATGCCTTCTGCCCTAAAGCTTCAATCTCTGCGACACGCTCTTGCCCTTCTTTTTCTAATACATCTGCAATAACCACATCGCGGCCTTCTTCGGCCAATCGCACTGCAGTTGCACCACCCAATCCTCTAGCACCGCCTGTTACCAAAGCCACACGCCGTTCCTTTGGTGCAGCAAAACGTAAATTTGGCATACCCTCTCCTTGTGTTTATTTCAAGAACGATAAATGAATATCAGCTATCTGATCAATGCTTGCTTGTTAAGATTTCATCGCGCATAATATAATATCAAAGATCTCAGGTCACAGGTCAAAAGTCACAGGTCAAAAACAAAACCATCCTCCTTTTCGCAAGGGGGACAGTGGGGGATTTATGAAAATTGATAAACTCGAACACCTTTTATTGGGTAACAGCTATGTTGTTCGTCTTACGACAGATACGGGTATTACGGGTATTGGTCAGTCGGCCTTTTGGGGATATCCTGAAGCGACCGAACGCATTGTGAACGTTTTTAAAGAATATCTCATTGGCCAAAATCCTTTGCGTATTGAACATCATTGGCAACACCTTTATAGAATGGCACCTTTTCGGGGGACTGCGCTTTCAGGTGCTGTGAGTGCTGTTGATATTGCTTTGTGGGATATTAAAGGCAAGCACTTTGACGTGCCTGTGTGGGAGCTTTTGGGTGGGAATTGTCGAGATAAGATTCGGCTCCATCTTTTGGCTGGTGGTTCGACGCCTGAAACTATGTTTGACGTGGCCAAAGCAGCAAAAGAAGAAGGTTTTACGGCGCTTAAATTTGACCCGCTCGTTGGGGGGTATCAAAACCAAACCCAAGCGCGTCTTATCAAAACGGCTGTAGATATTACTGCTGCTGCTCGAGAAGCCTGTGGCCCCGATGTGGATCTTATTATTGAAGTGCATCGCAAACTTACGCCGATGGTTGCAGTTGCTTTGGGTGAAGCGCTCAAACAATTTGAACTCTACTTTATGGAAGACCCCATTCAAATAGATACCATTACTACGCAAGGCGATATTGCGAAAC
>JABIFK010000507.1 GCA_018650745.1 Candidatus Latescibacterota bacterium
CCCTTTTTGTCGAGCATCATCTTCAGGAACGGCCCATTCAGGAAACGCAATCAAATTCACGATCTGAATACCTCGATCCAATGCTTTGTCTCTCAAGTCGGACAAGGACCCACCCTTTGCCACCCACTCATCAATCTCCTTCACCCACGGTTCAATGCCATCATATCCCGCGTCAGCTGCAACATCTATCGCATCCACAACAGATGTATTTTCATTGCGAATCGTACTCGTATTCAAACTATACTGAAATCCCATATCTTGTCTCCCACCTATTCCAACACGTCAGTTCACTACAACTTGTAATAATATCCCACATTCTTGCCCATCAATGTCTTTGCTTCTCACTTTTTCCTTTTTCCTTTTTCCTTCAACCATCCAATGCCGAAATATCTGTATGCACAACCTGACCGAGGCGAGCAGATTCAAATGCGGCATCAATTACCGACATCACACGCTGTGTTTCTTCAAACCGAACCGGCTTGTGCGCCAAAGGTCTGCCAGCAATATGATCTGCAATCATTTCATAATAATTGCGCCATCGCCCAGGAAGTGTTTCAACTGTCTGGCTGTCTTTGCCCATCGTTAATGTGCCATACAAATCTTCGGGGTTAACAGCCGTATCAATCTCTTCACGCTTCATCGCCTCTTCTTGTGGGTCCAGTCCATATTTGACAAATGAGCCCTCTTTGCCAAAAGCCTGTATGCGTGGTTTCGGCGTATGGTGCATACTCCCCGTATCCACAACTGCCGTTGCCCCATTGGCAAAACCCAACGTAATCATCGCATGGCTTTCAACTTGATCTTCGCCAAAATCCCGGTGCATGCGGCAATATACGCTCGTCACTGCTTGGGGAAATACCAATAAAGCTTGATCCAACATATGAGCGCCCAAATCATATATTCGCCCACCGCCAGGGCTGTTTTCACCTCGCCACCCACCCGGTTCTCTTGCATTGAGCCAAGCCATTTCAAGCCATCGCAGTTCACCCAATGCCCCATCTGCCAAGAGCTTCTGTAACGTCAAAAAATCGCCATCCCATCGACGATTTTGAAACACAGAAAATGCCTTGCCACTTTTTTGCGCCGCATCATGAACGGCTTTGCATTCGGCTAGGCCAATGCACATGGGTTTATCAGTTACCACGTGTTTTCCAACTTCCAAGGCTGCGATTGCAAACGGTGCATGTTGTTGGTTTGGCGTGGCCAAAACCACGAGGTCAACCTGATCATCTTTCAGAACATCCTCAAAAGACGAAAATGCCTGACACCCACGCTCTTGAACAATCCGCTCTCTCGTTTCTGGATTGCGCGACGAGATACCATACAGATTTAACCCAGGCACCAAACTCACCAGGTAACTGTGAAAACTCTTACCCGCAAAACCATATCCAATTACTGCAACATTCGGTACTGCACACATACACGCTCCCCATTTCTAATCGAAGAATGCAAGATATGCGGCTTCAAATAATCCTTCGATGGCTCTACCTCGGCATACCCATCAATTCCCTCATCGGTCACCACACGCACAATGGGGTTCTGCCCAATCACCGCACACTTCAAATCTGTAATTTTCATAGCTCACAATCCTTTCCAAACAATGAGTTTTGAACGGTGCCAATATACAACCTCCTACCCAAACCGAAATGCAAAAATAAACCGCCCATCAATCGTATGATGGGCGGTTTATTTGGAGCTATTTTACAAAGCTTTGATCTACATATGTCTCAATGCCAATCGAACGATTTCTCGTCTAACAGCCTGATCCTTTACGCCACAAATTCCCTCAAATCGGTCCTCAAACCTCCCCGAACTTTCGATATTCTCATCTCCAGTTAAATCCTTTAATTGGCTGAGTTCTTGAATATCAAGCATATCAGATACACGGTTCATTGCCGTTTTAAATCGTTTGGGGTCTTGCAAAAACCGGGTTCCTAATTCCTGTACCAATTCACCATATGCTTTGCGCTTTTCTTCTTCCGATTCCTTCAATTTATCCGTTGGCATCACTCGTCCTCCAATGCGTTTAAAGTCACCTTTTCATATACTCTCAGACGGATGCACTTTTCCTAGCAGACAACCTAACGATTCTCAAACCGTATCTGTGCTGGAATTTTACCTTGAGAAGATATCAAATCGGCCCCAATAACCGGCCAAGGCAAGTCACCAAAGAAACCAGGTTTTTCGCTTAAATACAGAGAATGTGGGATGGTCTTGTCAATTATATTTGGCGACCAATGCAACAGACCACCCACATAATTTCCTTCGGTATACGTATTCTTCACAGAATTGTGTATCGCAATTTCCTGATCGACTTGAACCAACTCATTTCCGATCACATTTTGCAAATGTGAATGATCTCGAATTCGAAAGCCATAGTTTTCAACCCGATTCCTCAAAAATGTATTGCCCGGTCCAACCGGTCCCCAATAATCACTTACATCAATCTTTTGAACCGTATTGCTCTCAAAAAGATTCATGAATGGGAAATGCCCATGCAAAGAGACATCGCAAGGCACCCACGTGCCTTCTGACAGTGTTTCAACAGAATAATTGTATGCAAACACATTGCC